>CAJONF010000045.1 GCA_905236665.1 uncultured Selenomonadaceae bacterium
AGCAATCGAAATGGCTCACCGCCACAACTACACGACCGTTACTTCTCACCGCTCCGGCGAGACCGAAGACGCAACCATTGCTGACATTGCAGTCGCCACCAATAGCGGTCAAATTAAAACCGGCTCCCTTAGCCGCACCGACCGCATGGCAAAATATAATCAGCTTATCCGTATCGAAGAAGAACTCGGCAAATGCGCTGTCTATGAGCGTGCACCTCTTCTCAATCGTTCGGTCGGCAGATAATTCGTCGGCAATATAAAACAGACTAACAAAAGGCACTGTCCAAAATTTCGGGCGGTGCTTTTTTTGTTTAGCAATTAAAGATAAACAATCCCTATTTTTTTTTGAATACCTATGTTATAATTTATTTAAAGGAGTTGAGATTATGAGTTTCTGGAAAAATATTTTCGGCAGTAGCGAAGATGCCGAACCAATAGAACCTGTTGACACTGAAAATGCAATAAGAAAAGCCGGACGAGCTGTCGGGCGCGTGCAAGGCGTCGGTTTTCGTTTTTTTGTTCAGAGCACGGCAAAAAGTTTGGGAATCACCGGCTGGGTTAAAAATATGAGCGACGGCTCGGTTACTATGGAATTGCAGGGAGAACCGCAGACCGTCGAACGTCTTATCGCCAAAATAAAACGCGGCAATGATTGGATTGTAGTCAAAGAATTTGAACTTTCCGATTTGCCCGTCGTGAAGGGAGAGAATAAATTTGCAATCAAATACTGAAGGAATGAACGTCAAAAGAATTTTGGTTTTGAACGGCCCGAACTTGAATTTGCTTGGCACACGCGAACCGGAAATTTACGGGTGGACGACGCTAAACGATATAAACGAACTCCTGCGCGAACGTGCACATAAAGCCGGCGTCGATACGATTGATTTTCTGCAGTCGAATTACGAGGGCGAACTTGTCGAAGCGATTCAAAAAGCCCGTGGGCGTTATGATTTTATTTTGCTCAATGCCGGCGCGCTCACTCATTACAGCATTGCCCTGCGCGACGCAATAGCCGCCGTGCCTGTACCAGTGATTGAGTTGCACCTGTCGAACATTCACCGCCGCGAAGAATTTCGCCACACGTCTGTTATCGCGCCGGTTGTCATGGGGCAAATTTGCGGGTTCGGCGTGGATAGCTACATTGCCGCGCTTGACATTGCCATTAGAAAAATTCAGAAGGACACGAAATGAATAATAACTTTGATTTTATCGGGCGGCTGGAAAATCTCCGTGAAAAAATTTTTTTTGAAGAGGTCGACGCGATTTTAATAACAAAGATTGCCAACGTTACATACTTCAGCGGTTTTCGCGGTGATAGTTCAGTTTTATTTATCGGGAAAAATTTTCGCAAGCTCATAACAGACGGGCGATATATCGAACAGGCGCAGCGGCAAGCAAAAAATTTCGCACTCATCGAACAGACAGAAGGTCTTTATAAAAAAATTGTTGACGAAATAAAAATTTCCGGCTGTAAAAAAATCGGCTTTGAAAGTCTCGATATGACGGTTGCTCAATACAGCTACTTGAAAAAAAATCTTGACGGCGTGGAATTTAAATCGGTTGAAGTGGATACGCTCCGCCAGATTAAGGACGCGGCAGAAATTTATCACATTCGCAGAGCGTGTGAGATTGCTGACGAAGCCTTCAAAAAAATTTTGGCAATTATCAAACCTGGCGTGCGTGAAATTGAGGTTGCGGCGGATTTAGAATATTTTATGCGGCGGCTCGGTTCAGAAAAGCCAGCGTTCACGACGATTGTAGCTAGTGGTTGGCGTAGCAGTCTTCCGCACGGCACAGCTACAGATAAAAAAATTCAATCGGGCGAATTTGTCACAATGGATTTCGGCGCGGTTTTTAACGGCTATCGTTCGGACATCACGCGGACAATTTGTGTCGGCAGGGCGTCACCTGAACAGCGAAAAATGTATAACGCTCTTCTCGACGCGCAACTTTTCGGGCTGGAAATTATTACAGCTGGCAAAAGCGGCAGGGAAGTTGATACGGCTGTTCGTGAGCGGCTGGAGAATTTAGGTTACGGCAAATATCGGACAAGCGACGGCGATAAAGATTATTTTGTGCACGGGCTGGGACACGGCGTCGGCTTAGAGATTCACGAAGAGCCGCGACTTAGCAAGCTCAGTAAATGCGAAAAACTTTTGCCAAACATGATTGTCACGGACGAGCCTGGCATTTACTTAGAAAATTTCGGCGGCGTGCGTATTGAAGATACAGTATTAGTTACGAGCGGCAAGGCACAGCCTTTGACACGTTCGCCAAAAATTTTTATAGAGTTATAAAAAATTCCAAAGGACAGAACTAATGTTAGAAAAAATTTTACAAAAAGCGGTAAGCCTCAACGCGTCGGACGTGCATTTGACGATTGGGCAGCCGCCTTTTTTTCGTGTAAGTGGCGAGATTTTTCAAGCGGGAGAAATTTTAACTGCGCGGGACGTTGAAAATTTTTTAGAAGAAATTTTATCGCCACGACTGCGCGAAGAACTCAAAAAAAATTTGGCAGTAGATTTTTCTCACGTCGACGAAAAAATTTCTCGTAGATTTCGCGTGAACGTCTACTATCAAAGAAAATTTCCCGCATTGGCTTTGCGATTAATTGCAAAAAAAATTCCCACGCTCGATGAACTGGGAGCACCGCCCGCGCTAAAAAAATTTTTCACAGCGGGACAAGGTTTAATTCTCGTGACGGGGCGAACAGGTTCCGGCAAATCGACAACGCTTGCCGCCTTTTTAAACGAACTGACAAAAATTCGCCCGTGCCACCTGTTGACGCTGGAAGATCCAATAGAATTTGAATACGCCGCAGAAAATTCCTTTATCAGCCAGCGCGAACTAGGACAGGATTTTTTGAACTTCGCGGAGGCAGTGCGAATGGCAATGCGCGAAATGCCCGATGTGCTTTTAATCGGCGAAATCCGCGACGCGGCAACAATGCACGCGGCACTTGAAGCATCGGCGGCAGGAGTTTTAGTTTTGGCGACACTGCATACAAAATCTGCGGCGGAAACTGCCATGCGCGTGGAAACAATGTTCCCACTAGTTCAGCGCGATGCAATCCGTGATTTATTTGCAGATGAATTCAGCGCGATAATTTCTCAACAGCTCGTCAAAACTCCAAACGGTCGGCGGTGCGCGGCAGAAGTTTTAATCGCCAATCCGGCGGCGCGTTCGCTGATTCGGCAGGGAAAATACGTGCAACTTCCAAACGTGATGATGAGCGGGCGAGCACAAGGTATGCAGACTATGGACGCGGCGTTAAATTTATTAGGAACTAGGAACTAGTAATTAGGGAAGGAGAATTGGTTATGAAAATGACATCTGAAGACAAATACCGAATCAAGGTGCTGGAGAAACGTATTGCAACCGGCGACTTGGAAGCCATGATGAAATACGCCGAACTTTATCACTGTAGATTTCCTGAAGAGGTGACGCCCGCCATTGCGCAAAAAATGATAAAGTGTTACGAAACTTGCATGAATGCAGGAAATTTGACGGCGGCTTTGAATTTGGGCGCAATGTATTACAGCGGAAATTTTATACCGCGTGATTTTAGAAAAGCCATTCGCTATTACGAAAAGGCTACGGAGTCCGACGACAAGGAAACTCAAATACGGGCGTGGAATAATCTGGGCTATTGTTATTATTACGGGCGAGATATTCCCGTTGACGACGAAAAAGCTTTTAATTGTTATATGCGAGCCGCCGTTCAGCGCGACGCCAACGCGCTTTACAAAATCGGCGATATGTACCGCTACGGTCGTTACGTTAAAAAAGATGAGCAGATGGCGGTTCTTTTTTATGAACAGGCTTTGTGCGAAGTTTATGAAAATTATCCTGAATATCCCGACATTGCCAAACGGATTGGCGAATGTGCGCTTTATGGTATCGGCATGGAAAAAGATATTTATCGGGCGTTGAAAATGCTCACGCAAGCCGAGATAAAAACTTATAAAAAAATAAAAGAGCGTGATCCGTTCGCCGCGTCCCTGTTGCCAAAAATAAAACAAATGCTCAACGACGCGAAAAATCAAGTTGAACAGGATTTAGGTTTATAACGAATGAAAAAATTTAAATATCGTGGCTACGATTCTCAAGCAGTCGAACAGGTCGGCACGCTGGAGGCTGAAGATTATAGGGAAGCTTACGCCGCTTTGAACTTTCAGGGCGTTACGGTCGTCAATCTTGAAGCGGTACAGGCGAACCCCGTGCAGATCATGAAAAACTTTTTGCTTAAGTTGCAAATCGGCGGACAATGGCAAGCAATTTTTTTCCGTGAACTTAGCGTCATGCTCGGCGTGATGACTTTGCACGATTCGCTGAAAACTTTGGCAGGAGCGGCAAAAAATCACCCGTCAGAAAAAATTTTGTCGGAGCTTGTGACAGCGGTCGGCGAAGGACAGAGTTTTTCGGCGGCACTGGAACACTACGAAATAATTTTCGGCGGCGATGCAATTCAATCCGTGGAAATCGGCGAGACAAGCGGCAATCTACAAGACGTGACAGCGCGGCTGGCGGCTCAGCTTGAAAGAAATTTTTCTACAGAAAAAAAAGTTCGCGGCGCAATGTATTATCCGGCGTTCGTATTAATTGCGGCGTTCGCGGCAACAGTCGTTCTCGTCAACGTGACATTGCCTGTCTTTGAAAATTTTTTCGTACAACAGGGCGGCAATCTCCCGCTCGCGACGCTGATTCTTTTGCACGGCGGAAAATTTTTGGCGGAAAATTTATTTCTGATAATTTTCGCGCTGATTTTTTTTACAGTTGCCAGTATCATAATCGTTCACAAAATCGCGGCGGTGAAAATTTTTTTGGACAAATTCAAATTAAATTTTAAACTCCTGCGCGAAGTCGAATTCAGAAATTTTTTCGGGCGATTGAGTTTTTTAATTGAAAGTGGCGTGACATTGGACGAAGCAATAAAACTTTGTGCGGCGGCAACAAAAAATTTAGTCATGAAAAAAATTTTGAGCGATATAAAATTTTCCGTGGAACGCGGCGCGAATTTGGGCGCAATGGTCGCAAAAAAAAATTTCCCGCCGCTGTATGTCGGTTTAATCGTGACGGGCGAATCAGGCGGCGAGCTTGTCAATATGTTGCGGCAATGCGAGCGCATGGCAGATTTTGAAGTCGAAGAAATTTTGCGGACATTGCCGGCGAAGGCAGAAATTTTCGGGACGCTCCTTGCCGGATTAATCGTGGCTACGCTGGTTTTCGCCGTCATGTTGCCGATTTTGGACGTAAGCAATTTGCTTTGATCACGGCAACTCCATAAAATAAATTTCAAGCGGGGCATTTTCTAAAAAATATCCATAGGCGCGGCGATAAATATTTTCACCGGTAAAATCGCTCTTCAGCGCGGCGCGGCTCATTAAATAAACGCCGTCGCGATAATTTTGTTCTCCCGTTTTGTTGCCGTCCGCGTCGTAAATTGGAAAGTAAACCAAATAGGTGTTGCCCAGATTGTTAATCCCGTAGTGATAAATTTTTCCGCGTTCGCCGCGCACTTCAATTTCTATTTCTATCGAGCGGTCATTAATTTTAAAATTTTTCGTGGTTGAAATGATAACTTTTTTATCGCTTGCCTGCGCTTTTGAATAGGGTAAAAGCTCTGGATTTAGTCGAACTTTTTCTGCCGCTTCAATGAGCGAACTTTCTGCCGCGTGTTGAAGTCTTTGCTCCATTTGAAAATTAAAAACTTCGCGGGCGTGATTCGCTTCCGCCTCTTGAATTCCTTTGACAATGAGCGCGATAACTAAAATCATAACCAGCCCAAAAATCGTCGCGAAACCTTTTTGATTCATTTAACTGCCCTCTACAGATAAATTTTCACAGCCCGGAATGTAAATTGCCGTGCTGATTTTTATTTTGTGCTGAGTTTGTTCGCTCTGCATTTCTAAAGTAACGTGCAAAACATTTTTGGCGAGCTTAGAAAATTTAAATTCCGTAACACGCGTAAGACCAAAAAAATTATCGCCGGTTATCGGATTAACTGCAATTTCCGTTTGACGTTCGTAATAAATTTTTGAACTGCCGACCATATAAACGCGTATCTTCTCCGTGTCCGCGATAACGTCGCCTTTGTTTATACTGCCGTCTTTATTTTTTTTCTCGTTAATCGTGCGGTAGTTAAAAGTGATCATGGGCGGGCTATTGTAAGC
>CAJONF010000046.1 GCA_905236665.1 uncultured Selenomonadaceae bacterium
ACGCTTTGTCCTTAGCGATATTCCGCCTGCACCGCGTGGCGTTCCGCAGATTGAAGTTACCTTCGATATCGACCGCAACGGCATTGTCAACGTCAGCGCAAAAGATAAAAGCACTGGCAAGGAGCAGAAAATTACGATTCAATCTTCAAGCGGCATGAGCAAGGACGATATCGACCGTATGGTTAAAGAGGCGGCGGCTCATGAAGCTGAAGATAAAAAACAGCGTGAGGCGGCTGATGCTAAAAATGATGCAGAACACGTTGTTTATCAATCGGAAAAAACATGCAAATATTTCGAGGGCAAAGTCGACGACGCGTTGATTAAAGACGTTCGCGACGCCGCGCAGAATCTTAAAGATAAAATCGATAGCGGCGACACTGAAACGCTTAAAAAGTTAACGGAAGAAGTTCGCCAAGCTCTATACAAACTCAGCGAGGCGGCTTACAAGGCGGGCGCGGCTAATCAGCAAGGCGAACCTAACGCCGACTTTACGCAACAACAGCAAAATTCTTCAGATAAAAAAGATGATGACACCATCGACGCTGAATGGTCAGACGCTAATAAAAAATAATTCGTGACAATTCAACCGCAGGGGAGGGAGACAAATTCTCTCTCCCCCTTATTTGTTTAAGGAGCGACCTTTATGGCTGATAAAAAAGATTACTATGAAGTACTCGGCGTCAACAAAAACGCGACTGATGAAGAAATTAAAAAAGCTTATCGCAAGCTGGCAAGAAAATATCACCCCGACTTGAACCGCGACGATCCCAAAACTGCAGAAACTAAAATGAAAGAAATTAACGAGGCTTACGACGTTTTAAAAGATAAAGACAAACGCGCTCAATACGATCAATTCGGGCACGCGGCATTTTCCGGCGGCGGTTATGGCGGCGGCGGTGCAACTTATACAAATATCAACGTGGACGATATTTTCGGCGGCATGGGCGGCTTCGGTTTTGATGATATTTTGGGACAATTTTTTGGCGGCGGACGTTCACGCACGCGGCAAAAACCCGGTCCCCAAAAAGGCGCAGATCTTCGTTACGATTTGCAAATTACATTCGAAGAGGCGGCGTTTGGTAAAGAGATGATGATTAAAGTTCCGCGCATGGAAACTTGCGAGGAATGTGGCGGCACCGGTGCTAAAAAAGGTACTAAGCCCGATGAATGCCCCGATTGCCACGGAACCGGTATGCGGCAGACGACAACAAGAGTCGGCGGTTTTGGCATGGTCACAAATTCGCGCCCTTGCGAACGTTGCCACGGCACTGGGCAGATTATCAAAAATCCCTGTGGACATTGTCACGGCAACGGAAAAATCCGCGTCGAACGCGAACTTAAAATCAATATTCCCCGCGGCGTGGACGAAGGTCAAAGGCTCCGTATTCAAGGCGGCGGGCAAGCCGGCGAACGTGGCGGCGCACCTGGCGATTTGTACGTTTACATTATCATTAAGCCGCATAAAATTTTCACGCGGCGCGGCACCGATGTTTATTGCGAAGTCCCGATAAGTTTTGTTCAGGCGGCACTCGGTGCACAGGTTGAAGCTCCGACGATTGATGGCAAAGTTGCATTGACAATCCCCGAAGGCACGCAATCCGGCAGAGTTTTAAAGATGAGCGGCAAGGGTATTCCGGTTCTGCACGGCGATAATCGCGGTGATGAATTCGTTAAAATTAAAGTTCTCACTCCGCAAAATCTTTCCAGCCGCCAGAAAAAACTTTTGCGCGAATTTGAGGACGGCGGCTCCGATTCGACTAACAATCCCGAAAAAAAATCTTTCTTCGACAAACTCAAAGATTTATTTGAATAAAAATTTTTCCCCGCATTAAGTCGGGGATTTTTTTTTGCCTATGAAAAAGTTTCGTGATAGAATGAAAAAAATTTTTAGGAGACGGCGCGATGAATTTAACAGCTGGAAAAATCTGCGTGACGCTCGGCGGTAAAGAAATTCTGCGCGATGTGAGTTATAAGTTTTCTGCGGGCAAGCGCACGGCAATTATCGGCCCAAATGGCGCGGGCAAATCCACATTGCTAAAAGTTCTTTGTCTGCTAAATGAAAATTTTTCCGGAAGAGTGACGCTGGATGGGCAAGAGCTTCGCGCAATCGGCAGAAAAAATTTGGCGCGGGTAATGGCAATACTTCCGCAAGAACGCGACGCCCCGCCGGATACCACCGTCCGACAACTGGTTTCATTCGGACGTTTCCCACATAGAAAATTTTTCGGCGGCGAATCAGCAGAAGATTTATCAGCAATAAAAAATGCCTTGGAACTCACAAAGCTCACAGACTTTGAAAACCGGCAAGTAATTTCTCTTTCAGGTGGCGAACGGCAAAGGGCGTGGCTGGCAATGACGCTGGCTCAACGCCCGAAAATTTTGCTCCTCGACGAGCCGACAACTTATCTTGACATTGCACATCAGCTGGAAGTCATGGAAATTATCGCCGACGTGAACAGAAAATTTTCTACGACGATTATTATGGTTTTGCACGATATCAATCACGCCCGAATTTACAGCGACGAAGTTTTGGTCATTAAAGATAAAAAAATTTTCGCGGCGGGTGAGCCTAAAAAAATTTTAACGGCGCAAACCCTCGGCGCGGTCTTCAATGTACAGGCGGATATTTTTAAAAATGCGGCGGGCGACGAAATTATCTTCCCACTGCGATAAACATATAAGCTTGACGGCACGCAGTCAAATAAATAAAATATTTTTAACAATAGCTGAAAGGGAGATATTTTTGAAAAGAATAGCTTGGATAGACACCGTTAGAGTTTTTGCGGCGTTTATGATAATCGTGACGCATTACTTCATGTGCGACGGTTTTAGTGGACGGTTGCACCTTCGTTGCGTCGGCGTGGATGCAATGATTATAGGCGTATCACTTTTCATGGCGATAAGCGGATATTTAATCCCAAATTCATTGGAGCGTTCGTCCAGTCTGTGGAATTTTTATAAGCGCAATTTCTAAATATAGTTCTTCCCTTTACTGTGACGTGGTGGGTATTAGGTATTGCGCTTACGGTTGTACATTTATTCAATCAGCAAATAGGATTGCGTTCGCCGCTGGTCGGTGCCACCTACGTGGGAGAATATATATCTTTTTTTCTGTTTATGTTCCCGATAGATTTAAACGTTACAAATTTTTTAGGCATAAAGATAAACGGCTTTGTCGGCGAATAGTTCATGGGCGCGATTATTTGGCTCTATTTAATCAGCCCATTTCTTTACACGTGTGCTAAAAAATTTCCAATCCCCGCACTTTTAATATCTATTGCAATTTCTTGCTTAACTTTTTATGCTGCGGAAGATTTAATGTTGCAGGGGCGAATTCATGCAAATTGATCGTTGTTTATCGTGTACATTCCACAATTTTTCTTTTAATTTTAGCCGCCAGATTCGTTCAACTTATTTTAACCATGCCGCCGCATGGCGAACCGTTCTTTATAGTGACGCTACCAAAATCTTTTTTGATACTTCTGCCAGCGATTTATATTTTCTTCGTTGCGGCTGAATTTATCAACGAACACAGCTCAAAAATTTTGAATTGGTTTAACAGCTTTAACGCTATCTCTTATATAGCAATGATAATTCAACACGTGGTGATTTACAGTTTTGCGGACGCATTCGACTTTAGATCATTCCGCTTGTTCGGTGTATTTTATATCTTGTTCGTCATAACTATCACGATAGTTTTGCTGTCACAGTGGCTGAAAAAATTCTCTGACGCCGCCGAAACTTTGATAACTAAACGCGGTTGAAGTGTGATATAATTTTCCGCGAAAATTTTTTTTAAGGAGCGATTGTATGATAAACATTGGTGAAGAACTTAACGGCTTTTGTTTGAAAAATTTTTCCACGGTCGAAGAGATCGGCGCGAAGACCTACGAATTTGAACACATAAAAACCGGAGCGAAACTTTTTTTCGTTGAGACCGACGACGACAACAAAGTTTTTTATATCGGCTTCCGCACGCCGCCTAAAGATGATACGGGCGTTGCTCACATTGTCGAACATTCAGTTTTATGCGGCTCGAAAAAATATCCGCTCAAGGAGCCGTTCGTTGAATTGGTCAAAGGCTCGCTCAATACTTTTCTAAACGCCATGACTTATCCCGATAAAACCGTTTATCCCGTGGCAAGCCGCAATGCAAAAGATTTCCGCAACCTGCAAGACGTTTACCTTGACGCGGTGTTTAATCCCGCCATGCTCACCACGCCCGAAATTTTGATGCAGGAAGGCTGGCATTACGAGATTGACAGCGCGGACGATCCGTTGAATTACAGCGGCGTAGTTTATAATGAGATGAAAGGCGCGTTGTCATCTCCCGACGATATTTTAGCTTACAAACTTCAACAGGCGACTTTTCCGCAAAATTGTTACGGCTATCAATCCGGCGGCGACCCCGAAGCTATTCCAAACTTGACGCAAGAAAATTTTATAGCCTTTCACCAAAAATTTTATCACCCCTCCAACAGCTACATTTATCTTTATGGCAACGTGGACATTGCCGAGCAGCTAGCGTATCTTGACCGCGAATATCTTAGCAAGTTTAACAAAATCGAAGTTGATTCGGCTATTGATTTTCATCCGGCTTTCAAAGAGATGAAACGCGCCGCAGAAGTTTATCCGATTGGCGAGGAAGAATCTGCCGCTGAAAAAAGTTTCCTGTCATTAAGTTTGGTTGTAGGTGATACGCTGGATACACGCACGAATTTGGCTTTGGAAATTTTAACGCACGCGCTATTCTTGAGTCCTGCCGCGCCGCTCAGAAAAGCTTTGATTGATTCAGGTTTAGGAAAGGATGTAGACGCTGGCTTGGAAGACGACCTGCGCCAGCCGACCTTTACAATCACGCTGAATGGTTCAGAAATTGACCGCGTAGAAAAATTTTACGCGCTGTTGATTGATGAACTTCAAAAGCTCGTTGCCAACGGCATTGATAAAACTTTGTTGCAGGCGTCGATAAATTTAATGGAGTTCAAACTTCGTGAGGCTGATTTCGGACTTGCTCCTAAAGGTTTGATTTACGGCTTGCGGCTTTTAAAAGCGTGGCTTTATGGCGGCGACCCCAATACTTATCTGCGCTATGAAGACGATTTGGCGGCAGTCAAGCGCGGGCTGAACGAAAACTTTTTTGAAAATATCGTGCAGAAATATTTTATCGACAACCCGCATAAAGTTTTAATGACGCTCGCGCCGGATAAAACCTTTGCAAAAAAACGCGATGCTGCTCAAAATGCTAAGCTTGCACAAATTAAAGCGACGCTCACGCCCGCGCAGATTGAAGAAATTATTTCGACGACGCAAAAATTAAAACTCCGTCAACAATCGCCCGACTCGCCTGAAGCTCTGAAAACTATCCCGATTTTAAAACGCGACGATCTGCGTAAAGAGGCTGAAAAACTTCCGTTGCAATTCCGCGACCTGGACGGCACACGAATTCTTTGGAGCAACATTGACACGCACGGAATAATTTACCTGACGTTCTACTTCGACGCAGAAAAAATTCCGCAGGATAAACTTTTCCACGCGTATTTGCTGACAAGTCTTTTGGGCAATATCGACACGAAGAAACATTCCTATGAAGAGCTGGCGATTTTAACTAACCTGAATATCGGCGGACTGGCTACTTCTCTTCGCGCAGATTCTGAAAATCGCAAACCACACGCCTTCGCGCCGCGCATGAAAATTTACGTCAAGGCTTTAAAATCCAAGCTTACCGAGATGACAGAAATTCTTGCGGAAATTTTTAATGATACTGTCTTCACGAATAAGAAACGCCTGCGCGAACTGATTGAGCAAGACCAAATCGGCTTTGAATTAAATCTGCAGAATATGGCGACGCAGATAATTTCTTCACAGCTCCTTTCCTATCACACAAAATCCGGCGCGTATAATGCTTCCGCTTATCTGCCGTATAACAAGTTCTTAAAAAATTTGCTTGCCGACTTCGACGCGAACTTTGATGATTTGGTTGATGATTTGTACGATGTGCGCGAACGGCTTTTGAATCGCAACGGGCTGATTGTTAGCGTGACGGCTCCCGATGAACTTTATAAAAAATTCACGCCGCATTTGGACGCGTTGTTAAAAAGTTTGAATGCCCAAAATTATCAGCGCGAACATTATTCTTTCCCGTGCAAACCGCTGAATGAAGGGTTTTATTCACAGAGCCGCGTTCAATATGTCGGCAAGGGCGCGAACTTTATCGAACTGGGTCACGAATATCACGGCGCGTTGAATGTCTTGGAAACTATTCTGCGCTATGAATATTTCTGGACAAAAATCCGCGTGCAAGGCGGTGCGTATGGAGCTTTTGCGAGTTTTAATCGGACGGGAAATTTATTCTTTGGCTCTTATCGCGATCCCAACCTCACGAAAACTTTGGAGACTTTTAATTCCGCGGCGGACTTCCTTAAAAATTTTGACGTGAGCGAACGCGAAATGGACAAATATATTATCGGCACGCTCAGCAAAGTTGACAAGCCGTTGACGCCGTCTATTAAAGGACAACTCGCCGCCGATTTCTGTTTGAATAACGTAACCTTTGCCGATCGCCAAAAATCCCGCGATGAAATTCTCGCCACGCGGCAGGACGATATTCGCGCCTTGTCGAAATTGGTTAACGACTGCATGAATCAAAATCGCCTGTGCGTTTTCGGCAATGAAGAAGTTTTAAAAGATAACGCTCAAATTTTCGGCGAAATTAAACCGGCAGTAGATAATAATTAAGAATCAGTAACGATGAATCCGACAATTTTTGATACTCTCTCCGCCATGCACACCACGGGTTTTCAGCTCGCTAAAACGTTCGCGACGCTCGGTTTAGGTTTCAGCATTGGCAAAAATATTATCAGAGCCATTCGCGGAAAAATTCGCGGTGGCGTAGCTATGGCTAACGTTCTTCGTGACGCGGTGATTTTTTTCGTCTTGAGTTACGTTGGCGGTGCACTGGCTGGCGGGGCAATGAAAATGATAGCGGGCGAAAATCTTTCCTTGAATTTCAATGTGACAAATATTGGTGGCACGGCTGGCGAATTATCATCTGCTGCAAATGATTTGATTAATCGTGTGACGGGCGGTATATTTGAAATGTTGTCTTCAGCGGGAAATTCTGCGGGCGATACTTTGACTATGGCGACGGCTGGCACTTCAATGGGCGGCACAGTCTCCGCTATCGTCGAAACTTTCAGCACGATAGGTTCAATGACAGGCTCGGCTACAATTTCTGCTATTCCGGCTGTGTTGTTCGGTGCGGTTATCGGCGTGATTTATGCTTTTCTTTTTAACAAGTGATAAAAATTTTTGGAGGGCTTTACATGAAACAAATTCCGTTTAAAGGCGCGTGTGTCGCCATAGTTACACCGTTCGATGAAACGGGCGTGAACTTTTCCGAACTCGGCAAAATTATTGACGATCAAATTGCCAACCATACAGACGCCATTTGCATTACAGGTACTACAGGTGAAGCGGCAACCATGAACGATATCGAACACAAAGCCGCGATAAAATTCACCGTTGAGCACGTGGCAGGACGCGTTCCGGTTATCGCAGGTACCGGCTCCAATGACACAGCCTACGCCATTGAACTTTCTAAATATGCAGAAAAAGTCGGCGTCAATGCTGTCCTGCTCGTCACGCCGTATTATAACAAGTGCACTCAAGCCGGACTCGTTGCACATTACACAAAAATTGCTGACAGCATTAACATTCCTTCAATTATCTACAATGTGCCGGGGCGCACGGGCGTAAACGTTAAGCCGGAAACTTATGCTAAACTCGCTAAACATCCGCGCATTGTCGCGATTAAAGAGGCGAACGGCGATTTAACTTCTGTCTTGCGGACGCGTAAACTTTGCGGCGATGATTTGGCGATTTATTCTGGCAATGACGACCAAATTATTCCGATTCTTGCATTGGGCGGACAAGGCGTTATTTCTGTGCTCTCGAATGTTGCACCACATGATACGCATTTAATCTGCCAAAATTATTTTGACGGCAATGTTGACGAGGCGTCGCGTATGCAGATTGATTACTGCGATTTAATCGACGCGCTTTTCTGCGAAGTCAATCCAATTCCCGTCAAAGTCGCCATGCGTTTACAAGGCTGGAATGTTGGTGAATTGCGTATGCCGCTCTGTGAACCTGAACCTGTGCACGTTGAACAGATTAAAGCCGCGCTTAAAGCCCACAACCTGTTGAAATAGGAGGGTTCCAACAGTTAAAGAAAAGTTCTAAAAAGCTAAAAAATTTATAAGGAGGTGAAATCCGTTACTGACAAACTTTTATGTTGCCCAATGAATTTACTTGCGCTATAATCCTAACTGTACCTGTTCGTTAGCGGGGAATTTAA
>CAJONF010000047.1 GCA_905236665.1 uncultured Selenomonadaceae bacterium
AAATATGGTTGGCGTGCCACTTGCTTGACTGAAGACATGGAATTTACTATGAAATCACTTACTGAAGGTATCAAAACAACTTGGGCGCACGATGCTGTTGTTTATGATGAAAAGCCTTTAACATTCGCGCAGTCTTGGACACAGAGAAAACGCTGGGCACAAGGTCAATTCGATGTGGCGCACCGCTTTATCCCGAAAATGCTCCGCGAGGGCTGGCGTCGCAAAGATATTCGCCTGTGGGACGGCTGTCTTTATCTCTTGCAACCGCATTTTCTGATGTTGTCATCATTTTTCTTTTTGATGAGTTATATTCAGCTGGCAGTCGGCACGCTTTACACAAATATTTATTCCGTCCTGCCGAGTCAAATTTTAATGGTGGTAATGATTGCGCAATACGTCTTGCCGATGATAATTTTGATAAAAGTTCGTGCAAAGTTAAAATCTTGGTGGTATCTGCTGTTTTATCCGCTGTTTATTTATTCGTGGATACCGATAATTTTTTTAGGGTTTATTCACCGCAACGAGCACGAATGGGCGCACACGCAGCACACGCGCTCCATGAGTTACGACGATTTTGTAAAGAAGAGAACGTATTAAAAAATCCCCCGCAAATGGCGGAGGATTTTTTTTTGCAATTAATTGCGCATTGTGCATTGCTTATTGAACGTCAATGTTCGTGGTGATTTCTCCGTTCTCAACAGTGAACAGGATAAAATTAGAAAGTGCGCTGTCTTCAGTCGGTGTCATGAATTCAAATGCGTAACCATAATGACCATCGCCGAGCGGCTCATCTTTAATTTGCGGGTTGTCGCCGATCGTGAACGTGTCCACTTCGACCTGTGTAAAGTCTTCGTCGTCGCCGGAAATTGTCATGCCGTAATGGAGTGTGGTAACTTCGTCGCCACTTCTAAGCTTGATAAGTTCGCGATTACTCAAGCCGTGGCTATCAAGTCCTTTGCGTGCACCGAGGATATAATATTTTTCTTCGGCATAAACGTAGGCAACCTGCAAATTACATTCGACGCCGTTTAATTTAATCGGGATTGAGTAGAGATTATAACCTTCGTTCTCTTCAGTTATCTCGACGTAAACGGGGTGCCCGTCAAGCATGGGCCACACGCCGCGAAAATTATCTTTAAAAATTCCAGCGTTCCAATCGGCGTTAATGTCCGCGTCCGAGCCGAGATAGAGAATTATATCGTTGTCCAGTTCCATATAAACAAGCTGGCAATGAACACTTGAGAGCAATTCCATTTGTTCGGGTGTGAGCTGAACGAAAGCATTGCCGTCCTTATCCATTTGCACGGGGAAATCTTCCAGCTGAGAAATTTGGAAAATATCTTGACGTTGAGGCGGCGGCGTAGTCGGTGCAGGTGTAACTAAGGTGTCGCCGTCAAGCAACGGGATAACGTCCGGCGGAAGTTCACCGTAAATCAGATAGTAGTACAAAAGTTTTTGCGGAGCGGGTGCGCCATCCAAGTTAAGATAGCCAATCAAGCTTTGTTCATCGCCGCTGTAAGAGTAGAAACCGGATAAACCGCCGCCACGAGCACGATACGCGCCGCTGACTTTGTAAATAACCGCGTCATCAACCGCGCTGATTAATTTATCGGCAGTGTTCGGCAGAATCGCCTTGTTACCTTTTGCCAAATCGACAATATCAACCATGTTTGTAAAGCCGGTTTTGCGCGTATTGCCACCGTAATTTTCTGCCTGCGCGGCACCGCGACCGAAATTAGAAAAGAATTGACGCGGATTTTGATGAGCAGCACGCAGAGCCTCCAACCCAAAAGATTCATAAGCATTGCGCAGATACGGTAGCTTGCTCATGTCGATAACTGAAAGCGTCGCCGTGTCGTCAACCCAATTACTTTCGCAAGCGTCCATATAAGAATCACAAATCACTTTGCCGAGACCGTCGCCGCCCATTGCCGGATTTTCAGCCAATGCGCCAACCCAGCCCGTGTAATTCCAACCAATGCCCGGTTCGACTTCTTCAGACGCCGTGACATAGCGCGTTAAACCGTCAAGACTGCTAATCGTGTCGTAAGTCGCCATTAAGCACGCATCAAAGCCGATAAGCTCAAAAGGTGGATTATCTGCGGAAGGCTCATAAACCGAAGTGAACGCCGCGTTTAGGTCGTTTAAGCTTAATAAATTGCCCGTGCGCTCATCTAAACAGACGCCCGCAACCGAGCCGCCGCCGTGATCCCAAAATACAAAAACTCTGTGGTCAGCTTGATAATTTTCTTTACCAAAACGAACAAAATCTGCCAGCGTGTTTACGTTGCCCATGTCGGCATCTTGCAAAGTTTCCAGCCGCTCCAATCCGTTCGACGTGAAAAGAAAACGTTCAACCGCATTGCTTGCCACAACGTTATTTTGCCATTGTTCAGTGCCGCCCGTCTGAATCAAAACTTTGACATTTTCGGGCAATTTGACCTCAAGCAATTCTTGAATATCGCTGGACGCCGCACCGGCTTGCGTTTCCAAATCCGTACCGCAGACATACCATTGAATAAGCCACGTGTCGCTTGACTTGTAAGCGTCTTTAAAGTTCGCAGATTTTGTAACGCGATTTGGCGTACCAGTATCCTGAGCGTCGCCGTCGCAACCTGTCATTGCCAGAGACGTTATCAAAAAAATTACTGGCAAAAAAATTTTTAAAGCCCGTTGAAAATTTTTCATCTCCCCCACTCCTTTGCTAAAAAAAATTGCCGCAAGATACGCGGCTAAAAAAATCTTTATGCTAAATTATTCACCCGTGACAAATTTTTCAACAACAGAAATATCTTCAGGTGCCCAATAAGTTTTTCCGTCCTCGCCTTGTTTAACAACGCAGATAACATCAACGCTGGCTTGTTCATTAAGCGGGAACTCGTTTACATATTTATCGAGTGATTCAAGCGCGAATGCTTGGAAATCTTCGCTGGCTTTCAAGTCTTCATCTGTCAAGCCCTGCGCTTTAAGCTCGTCAAAAGCCGTAGCAAGTGCCATTAAGTCGGCGTTCTCTTCAGCAACTTTAGCCGCGCCGTCTTTGTTAATCGTCGTGGCAGTAAGTTCGACAACGGGTTTTTCTTTATCATCTGTCTTGACAGTGGCTTTTATTTCCATGGCGGCTTGCAATTTTTCGGGGTATTCTTTTTTGATACGGTTAATACTCTCATCGTTAAGGGGATATTGACTGAAAGATTTAAGCAACGGATCGACAACTTTTTCTTTGGCGGCGGCAACATCTTTTTCTGTCAAACCGGCGGCTTTAAGCGCATCGTCGTCCGGCATACCGTAAGCGCAAAGCTGAGCATAAGCAAGGATAGCTTTATCCGCGCTACCTTCGGGTGCCACGATTTCTGTTTTTTGAGCGGTTTGGTCTTTTTTATCGGCGTCAGCATTTTTTTTACCGCCGCAACCAACCAGAGTCAACGCCAAAAGCAACGTCAACGCACCAAACAAAATTCTTTTAACCATAAAAACATCTCCTCTTATATATTTACATTTCAAACAACGGTGTTTTTTTACCATAAAGAAGCATATCAAATGGGTCATAGTAAAATGGCTCGCCCATTCCAAAATAATTAACAATACGCGTAAATGTCTTTAAGTCTTTCCTTATATCGGGGTTAATATGCCACGCCGAATCTAAGTCCGATTTAAACGGCACAAAACAAACTTTCTTGTCATAGGGAAAAGCATCAAACTCTTCCAAAATTTCTTCGCTTTCTGTGTACATGGTCACAATTGACACTCCCCACGGAGGGATTCCTAATTCAACGACTGTTGCGCAATGCGTCTTACATAGTCTCCAAAGGCGTAACTTCCCGT
>CAJONF010000048.1 GCA_905236665.1 uncultured Selenomonadaceae bacterium
AGTGCCCCGCCACAAGAAAGAAAGTAAGTATATTTTTTGCGCAAAATCCGAGACATAACGAGATTTCGCAACGAACAGGATATAAATGACGAACCAATAGAATAGACATTTTGTTTGTTATAAGCGTCAATTTTAACCAAAGTTTCAAACAAAGCAGGAGATAAAGATTGCAAGCGTTCAACATTTCCTGAATCCGGAAGAATCATACTGGTACCTTCGATTCTCAAACATAAATCATATTTTGGAAGAAGTTCCGCTGTTAATTCTTCGCACAAGAGAATTAGATTTAAATTTTTGCTGTCGCCGATAAAAGCATTGGCAAAAACTTTATGTTTATCACTAAGGCAAAAAGTATCTATGACACAATTTGGATCTAATTCAACTATGGCATTAAAAATTTTTCTGGCAACGACGCAATCGCCCAAACCCAAGGGCAAAATTAATGCGAGCGAAATTTTTCCTGATTCAAACGCATATTTTTTTTCTGCCACAAAAAAACCCCCTTGAAGATTATCAAGGGGATTTTAACTTTTTATGATGATATTGTCACGCTTTATTTTTATTTGTTTTCTGCAGGGGTGACTGGTGCAATTTTGGTGCGGAGCGAGCGGACGCCGTCTTTGGTCTCGATAACAACGATACCTTTAATCGGGTTATGGGTGGCGGGATCCATGGTGATTTTGCCCGTGCCGACCATTAAATCAGTAATGTTTTCGACATTGGCGCGGATTTTTTCAGAGTCAGTGCCGTCACGTTCAATGGCGTTGACAAGCATTTTGCCAGCGTCGTAGCCAAGAGCTGCAAAGACGTTCGGATCGGTGTTATATTCAGCCTGATAAGCTTTGATAAAGCCTTGAACTTCTTCGTCGCCCTCGAAATAGTGCGTGCAGAAGAAAGTATTATTGAGCGCGTCTTTGCCGGCGATATCAACAACTTTGGTGTCGTCCCAACCGTCGGTGCCGAGAATCGCGGCAGTTATGCCCAGTTCGCGAGCCTGTTTAACGATTTTGCCGACTTCTTCATAATAAGCCGGAACGAAGATGACATCAGCATTTGCAGTTTGAATTTTTGTCAAAGCCGCTTTGAAGTCTTGGTCTTTAGCAAGGAAAGCTTCTTCCATAACGACTTGCCCGCCGTCCGCCTCGAATTTTTCTTTAAAAATTTTGCCGAGACTCTTGGAATAATCGGAGCTGGAATCAAGATAAAGCACGGCAGTTTTAGCGTTCAAATCTTTTGCGGCGAACTGCGCCATAACCTCACTTTGTTGCGGGTCAATAAAGCAGGAGCGGAATACAAACGGTTTAACTTGTCCGTTCTCAACGGTAACGTCGGGATTTGTTGCGGCAGGTGCGATAATCGGAACTTTATTATCCGTGGCAACCTGGGATTCAGCAATGACATTCGCTGTAACAGCAGGACCGATAAGCGCGACAACCTTGTCATCAGAAATTAATTTTGTCGCCGCGTTGACAGACTCAGCCGCTTCGGATTTTGCATCAGCTTCAACGATTTTAATTTTCTTGCCATTAACGCCGCCCGCGTCATTTACTTCTTTAATCGCGAGCTTGAGACCGTTATTGGCGTTCGCGCCGTATTGTGCGTGGTTGCCGGTCAGCTCGAAGTTCGCGCCGATAACAATTTCGTCGCCAGACGCGCTATTTCCACCGGAATTACCTTGCTCGCCGCCGCAACCTGTAAACAGTGCGCTTGCCAAAATTCCGCAAGCAATCATCGACGCCAATCTAAATTTCTTTTTACTGAAAAACAATTCTACTCAACCTCCAAAAAAATTTTGTAACCTAAAAACTTCGCGGAAAGTATATTTAAAAGTAAAGCAAACGTCAAGATTTTTGGAAAAAAATCATTTGAATTTCCGCGCAGTCAAAATTTCAGTCCGCTGAACAGCCGACTTGCAAATTCTCATATTTTGGAATTGGCACTTTGCGCTTTGAAACCGCCAAAATTTTTGCTAAAATCCTTCGCGAGGTGATTTTCATGCAGTTTAAATTCAAATTTCAAGCTTTCCAAACCCTTGCCGCCGCTTCAATCGTCGATTTGTTCAAAGATCAGCCACGACAAACTAAAAATTACTCTTTAAATCGGCTCGATGAACTTTTTATCGGCTCTAATCAAAAAATTTCACTCTCCGAATCAAAAATTTTACAAAATCTGCGCGGCATTCAACTTCGCAATAACATTTCGCCTGCTGAACACCTTGACGGGCTGAATTTTTCGGTTGAAATGGAAACCGGCGTCGGTAAAAC
>CAJONF010000049.1 GCA_905236665.1 uncultured Selenomonadaceae bacterium
GGCACTCGGGCGAGTCCTCTTGCTCTTGCTCAAACCGAAATAATCGCACGAGAGATTTTGAAATTTTATCCGGATTTTGAAATTTCCATAATAAAAATAAAAACGTCAGGTGATAAAAATATGTCGCCGTTCTCGTCCGACCCTACAGGCATTAAGGGAATGTTTACGCTCGAACTTGAAAAGGCATTATTAAATCATGAGATTGATTTTGCCGTTCACAGTCTTAAAGATTTACCCGCAAATATCAATAAAACTCTGCCGATAGTTGCTTATTCAAAACGCGAAGACCCAAGAGATGCTTTAGTTATTAGGGATAATAAATTAGAAATTATCGGTTCGTCGTCTTTAAGACGCAGACTCCAGCTTGAAAAATTTTTCCCTGAAAAAAAAATTTTTCCCATTCGTGGCAATATTAATACGCGATTAAAAAAACTTGACGGTGGAGAATTTGACGCTTTAGTTTTAGCTGCTGCAGGTTTGAAACGACTCGGCCTCGAAAATAGAATCTCAAAAATTTTTGAAGTCGATGAAATTTTGCCCGCCCCGGGTCAGGGAATATTAGCGTGTCAGGGTCGGACTGACGAAAATTATTTTTATCTCGAACACGTTAATGATTCAAAATCAAAAATTTGTGCGATTGCTGAACGTAGTTTTTCACGAGCTTTAAACGCTGGCTGCAATGTTCCTGTCGGAGCGTTTGCAAATATTAAGGCTGAAACTTTAACGCTTCGAGGACTCTATATTGACGAAAACACAAAAAATTTTTATCGAGGCGAATTATCAGGCAACATTCACGACGCCGCAACAATCGGCGAAAATTTAGCAAAGGAGATTTTTTCATGATTTATCTTATCGGCGCAGGCCCGGGCGACTCGGGATTGTTAACTCTTAGAGGCTATGAAATTTTAATGAAAGCTGATGTCGTGATTTATGACAGACTCGTCGGCGAAGGAGTTTTAGCAATGATTCCTGAGTCCGCCGAAAAAATCGATGTTGGAAAAATCGCAGGCTCTCATAAAGTTGCTCAACGTGAAATTGAAAAAATAATTATCGAAAAAGCTAAAACTTATAAAAACGTTGTTAGACTCAAAGGCGGCGACCCGTTTTTATTTGGACGCGGCGGCGAAGAAGCTGAAGCAATTATCGAAGCAGGCTTAGAATTTGAAATTATCCCGGGCGTGAGTTCTGCTCTTGCTGTTCCGGCGTGGGCTGGAATCCCTGCTACTCACAGAGATTATTCGAGCGGCGTTAATATTTTTACAGCTCACGACAAAAATAATTTAATTCCAAACTTTAACGGTGCTACTGCGATTTTTTTAATGGGCGTCGGCAATGCTGAAGAACTTGAAAAAAAATTACTTGCAAAATTTTCTCCTGAAACTCCATGCGCGATAATTTCAGAGGGCACGACAGCGAAACAGCGTGTAATAAAAACTTTATTGAAAGATCTTCACGATGCTGCGAAAAAAATTAATCCGCCTGCTGTGATTTTAGTTGGGCGAGTTGCTGAATTAAATTTAGATTGGCGCAAAAATTTGCTGCTGAATAATAAACGAATTTTAATCACAAGACCTGCAGGGCGCGGCGAAAAATTAGCGTCAATGCTTCGGGACGCAGGCGCGGAAGTTATCATGATGCCAACGATAAAAACGAGCGTCATTAAAAATTCTCTCGATAATAAAAAAATTTCCGGCTATGATTGGATAGGCTTCACAAGCGTTACAGGAGTAGAAGCGTTTTTTGAATTATTAAGCGAGTCTAATCGCGACATTCGAGAAATCGGCAACGCAAAAATCGCAGCTATAGGTCAGACGACGGCGGAGGCTTTGAGAAATCACGGCTTAAAAGTTGATTTTATTCCGGAAATTTTTGACCTTGAAAATTTAGCTCGCGGAATTTCTGGCAATGTTTTAATGTTTCGAGCCTCAAATGGCCCCAAAATAGCAAAAAATTTTGAAGAAATTTGTATTTATAAAACTGATTTTGTAAAATTAATACATGTTCCAAAATTTTTAGACATAATAATATTCACCTCGGCTTCAACTGTTCGAGGCTTTGCGGCAAGCGTTGATAACATGCGCGAAGTTAGAGTTGTGTGTATTGGTA
>CAJONF010000050.1 GCA_905236665.1 uncultured Selenomonadaceae bacterium
AAATATGGCAATCGATAGAACTCCCGCTTTGAAACGCTGCCGCGCACTCGGAATTGAACAGGCGGTTATCGGTCGTTCGCGCAAGATTAATGAAAAAAAACATCAGCAACAACGCATGAACCGCAAAGTCAGCGAGTATGGCTTGCAGCTTAAAGAAAAACAGAAGGCAAAATTTATTTACGGCGTCCTTGAACGTCAATTCCGTAACTATTACGAAAAAGCAAAGAAAATGTCCGGCGTCACCGGTGAAAATCTGCTCATCCTTTTGGAACGCCGCATTGATAACGTCGTTTTCCGCATGGGCTTTGCTAACACACGCCGTCAAGCTCGTCAATTCGTTCGGCACGGTCATATCACCGTCAACGGTAAACGCGTCGACATTCCGTCCGCGCTCGTTAGTGTTGGCGATGTAGTTGAGGTCTGCGAAAAAAGCCAAGGTAAAGAAATTTTCAAAATGATTAAGGAAGTCAACAATGCATTGAGTGCGCCGCCGTGGCTTGATTCCAATCAGGCGAATCTGAAAGGATCTGTTACACGTTTTCCCACCCGCGAAGATATCAGCGATATTCCTGTCAATGAGCAGTCCATAATCGAATTGTATTCAAGGTAATTTGACAGTTCCAAAATCATTACGCATTGCGCATTACGAATTACGCATTGCTTTTGAAAGGAGCGTATTTCTTGAATATTGAAAACGAAAAGAACGAAGGTCAAAAGCCGCCGAAGATTGAGTTGGTCGAAGTCAGCGACGACGGAAATTACGGAAAATTTGTTTGCGAGCCACTCGGTCGTGGCTATGGCACAACAATCGGCAACAGCCTGCGTCGTATGCTTCTCAGTTCGCTTGAGGGCGCGGCGGTCACGTCGATTAGGATTGACGGTGTGCTCCACGAATTTTCCACGATTCCCGGCGTTCGTGAAGACGTGACAAATATCGTGCTGAATATCAAAGAACTTCGCTTGAAGGTTGACGAGGATAAAACTCAACCTTATCAACCTTTTGCGCAGATAGCTACCGCGCCGCCGCGGACTTACACGCTCAGGATTGACGTTGACGTTGAGGAAGAAATTAAAAACGGCGGGCACTCCGGCGGAAGCAGAGAAGTTACCGCGGCTGATATTGAATGTGATCCGAGTATTGAGGTAGTGAATCCCGATTTGCATATCGCGTGGCTTAATGACACCGCTAAGCTCAAAATCGAGATGATAGCTCACACCGGACGCGGTTATGACCAGGCTGAAAAAAATAAAAATCCCGATGACATTATCGGCACGATCCCGATTGATTCGATTTATTCGCCGATTCTGCGCGTTAATTACAATGTCGAAGATACCCGCGTCGGAAACGAAATGGACTTTGACAAATTGACGCTGGAAGTTTGGACGGACGGCACGCTCCGCCCCGAAGAAGCTGTTTCTAAGGCGGCGGCTATAATAATCGCCCACATGAAACTTTTCCAAACTATGGACGGCGTAGAACCTGAAGAGATTGAAGAGGAAAAAGAACCTCAAGCAAAAGAATCCGACGACGAAATTGCAATCACGCTGGATAAAAATCTTGCTAAACCGATTGAGGAGCTGGAATTGTCCGTTCGTTCGACAAATTGCCTCAAACGGGCTGGTATCCATATCGTGGCGGATTTGGCTGACAAGACCGAAGAGGAAATGATGAAAGTTCGCAACCTCGGTCGCAAATCTTTTGAAGAAATTAAAAATACGATGGATCAGCTCGGCGTTTCCTTCAAACAGTCGCCGAATACAAGTCCCATGGCTTTCATGGACGAATGATTTTCGCAGGAAGGAGGACATTTGATGAGCTATAGAAAACTCGGAAGAAATTCCGGCGCACGCAAAGCTATGTTTAAAAGTTTGCTCAGCGCGTTTTTCCAATATGAGCGTATCGAAACTACAGAGGCTCGCGCCAAAGAACTTCGCAAATTCGCAGACAAAGTTATCACGCTTGCTAAACGCGGAGATCTCAGCGCACGCCGTCAAGCTATAAATCTCGTTGCGGACGTGGATGTTGTTCATAAAATTTTCGAGGAGATTCCCGAAAAATACAGCGAACGCGCCGGCGGTTATACCAGAATTTTAAAACTTGCTCCCCGTCGCGGAGATGCGGCTCCCATGGTTTTAATCGAACTAGTTTAAAAGCAATTAGGAATTTGGAATTGGGAATTAGGAATTGTTTTTCCATTCCTGATTCCTAATTTTTTTGAGGGTGATGAAGTTGAAGTTGGCTAGCGTTATAACAGGTCAAATAGCAAATCTTTTTCAAAAGCGCGGCGAAGTTGAACCGAACGACCTGATAAAAGCTCTGGAACGCGAAATTTCTAAGAAAAAATCTAAAGAAAATATCGCGCCGAATTCCTATACGATTTATCTTTGCGAAGATGATTGCTATCGGCTAAGCGCGGCGCGTTTGATGAAAACTTTGCATGAGGCTGTTGAACGCAAAATTATCCGCGAAAATTGTTTCATGGACGGAAAACTTTCTATAAAAATAAAAAAAATGTCCGCGAACTCCGATGAAGCCATTGTTATTGTTTCTGATTACGTTGACGCTGTCGAACAAGAAGAGGACACGATTAATCTTGAAAATGATGTGCTTAGTCAAACGCTGATAGAAAATTTCGGCTCGAACGACGACGATAAAACTATTGTTGCCGACAAAACCCAAATTATTAAATCTATGCGAACCGCCGCGCCACGAAAAATTTTTTACGATTTGGCGGTAATCACCGATTTAAAAAATCAAGAAGTTGTTTTGGGCGAGCGGCAAATTTATCTGGGACGTAGAGAGACGAACGATTTTGTTTTGGACGATGAGAGCGCGTCGCGAATTCATGCTTATATTGCCTACGAACGCCACCGCCACATTTTATACGACGCCGGCAGTTTGAACGGCACGCACGTTAATAAAAAATCAATCAGCCGCCACGAGCTAAAGGACGGCGATAAAATTTTAATCGGCAATACAATTTTGGCTTATAAAGTTTTGTAGCTATAAAAATTTTAAGCGGCGTTTCTTGATTGAGACGCTGTTTTTTTGTATAATGCGGGAAATTTTTTTCATGAAAGGTTGCTGGGAAATGAAAAGGGAATTGATACATTTGGAAAACGTCGCGAAATCTTTTGGCAATCTGCTTGTGCTCGACGAAATTGATTTGACGATTTATGAAAGCGAATTTATAACGCTGTTGGGACCTTCAGGTTGCGGCAAGACGACGATGCTTAGGATTATTGGCGGCTTTGAAATGCCCGATATGGGGCGCGTGCTCTTCGACGGCAAGGATATAACTAATCTGCCGCCCAATCGACGACCGATTAATACGGTTTTCCAAAAGTATTCTCTCTTTTCTCACATGAACGTTGAGGAAAATATTTCATTCGGACCGAAAATCGCCGGCAAGTCGGCTGATTATATTCGTGACAAAGTTAAATACGCGCTAAAACTTGTAAACCTGGACGGCTACGAAAAACACGACGTGACAAAATTAAGCGGCGGTCAACAGCAGAGAATTGCAATCGCCCGCGCAGTTGTCAACGAACCTAAAGTTCTTTTGCCTGACGAGCCACTCAGCGCATTGGATTTAAAATTGCGCCGAGCCATGCGCCGCGAACTTGTCCGCATAAACAAGGAGACCGGCATAACTTTTATTTTTGTCACACATGATCAGGAAGAAGCTTTGTCGATGAGCGATCGTGTTGTTGTCATGAATCAGGGTTATATTCAGCAGGTAGGCACGCCCGAAAATGTTTACAATGAGCCGGAAAATGCTTTCGTAGCAGATTTTATCGGTGACAGCAACATAATCGATGGCGTTATGGTTCGCGATAAGGTCGTTAAAATTTTTGGGCGCGAATATCCTTGCGTTGATATCGGTTTTCCGGAAAATTGTCCCGTTGATGTGCAGATTCGCCCCGAAGATATCAAACTTGCCGCGCCGCAGGAAGAAGGCTTTAACGGCATTGTAACCCGCGTGGTTTTCTGGGGTATGTCGTATGATATTAACGTCGAGGCGGACGGTTTTGAATGGCTGGTGCAATCTACCACAGGGCGCACGGTCGGTGAACGCGTGAGCCTGCGCGTCGCTCCGGAAAATATTCAAATCATGAGCAAACCGCAATCCGAAGACGAGGAGGTTGCTCAAGATGTTTAACAAAGGGTTGCGAAATATTTTATTGACACCGTTTTTAATTTGGGCGGGACTTTTTATTTTTATCCCGCTGATTTTTATTGTCTGGTACGGAGTGACAGATTACGGCGGAAATTTTTCACTGGTCAACATGGGCTTGATATTTAAGCACGGCTACCTTGACGCACTGGAATTGTCGGTTGCACTCGCTCTGATAAGCACGATAATTTGTCTATTGCTCGCCTATCCACTGAGTTTAATTTTGACAGAACGCCAGCGCGATAACACGACGATAATTTCTCTGCTGTTTATCCTGCCGCTATGGATGAATTCTCTGCTGTCAACGATGGCTTGGCAAACGATTTTGGAGAGCAACGGAATAATTAATCAAATCTTGCGGCTTTTTAGCTTGCCAACTATGCAGATGATAAACACGCCGGGCGCAATCGTCCTGGGTATGGTGTATAATTTCCTGCCGTATATGGTCTTGCCGCTGTATATCTCGCTGGCAAAAATTGATCATCACATTCTGGAAGCGGCGCAGGATTTGGGCGCAAATTCTTGGCAAACGTTTTGGCGCGTGATTTTGCCGTTAAGCTTACCAGGAGCAGTCAGCGGAATCACAATGGTTTTTATCCCTGCGCTCACCACGTTTGTTATCAGCGCGCTTTTGGGCGGCGGAAAACTTTTACTAATCGGCAACATAATCGAACAGGAATTTACTTTTCAATATGATTGGCACGTCGGCTGTGCATTGTCGGTAATTTTAATGATTTTTATCGTGCTGAATATGTTGCTAACCACAGCATTTGATCCGCTAAAGGAGGAGGAAGATTTTTGAACTACATAAAAAAAATTTACCTCGCGATAATTTTTCTCTTCCTATATGCACCGATTGGCGTTTTAATCGCGCAGTCATTCAACGCCAGCAGATATCGCGGACATTGGACGGGCATAACGCTCGATTGGTACACGAAACTTTTCAACGATGATAGAATTGTAAACGCGCTAAGTAACACGCTGTCAATCGGTCTGCTGTCAGCAGGTATCGCCACGATTTTAGGCTTGATAACTTGCGTGGCAATGAAAGAACTTTCTCGCAAATGGCGGGCAACCTTCATGAGCATTACGAACGTCCCGATTTTAAACGCCGATATCGTCACGGGTATTTCGCTGATGTTGCTGTTCATGGGATTGGGCTTGCGGCTCGGCTACGTGTCGATTCTCTTGGCGCATATCGTCTTCAACGTGCCCTATGTAATTCTTTGCATCATGCCGCAACTTATGGCTTTAGATAAAAGTTTTTACGAGGCGGCGTTGGATTTGGGCGCGTCACCATTCAAAGCTTTTAGTAGCGTCGTACTGCCGGAATTGCGACCGAGTATTTTTGCGGGATTTTTGCTGGCGTTTACCATGTCGGCGGACGATTTTATAATTACACACTTCACGAAGGGCGCGGGCGTCGATACTTTGACAACTGCAATTTACGCGGAACTAAAAATCGGAATTCATCCCGAAATGTACGCGCTATCAACATTAGTTTTTCTTTTCGTTTTAATTTTTGTGGTATTGTTCGCGATTAATCGTCGCAAACTAAAAAAATATGAGGAGGTTATCTCATGAAATTCAAAATTCTTGCTCTTGTTCTGGTTAGTCTGCTTACTTTTGGCTGTGGATCCGGCGGCGGCGATAAAAAAGAAAATGTCGTCTATGTTTACAGCTGGGGAGACTATCTCGACCCCGAAACGCTGAAAATTTTTGAAAAGGAAACCGGAATTCATGTTATCCTTGACGAATTCGACACAAATGAGAGTATGTATCCCCGCGTGGCGGAAGGTGCGGTTCATTATGATGTTCTTTGTCCGTCCGATTACATGATTCAAAGATTAATCAGCAACGATTTGATTCAGCCGCTCGATTTTAACAAATTGCCTAACGCAAAACAAAATATCGGCGCGGAATTCTTTAAACAATCCGAAACTTTTGACCCGGGTAATAAATATTCAGTGCCTTATTGCTGGGGAACCGTCGGAATTATTTACGATAAAACAAAAGTTACTGACCCCGTCGACAGCTGGAACATTCTTTGGAACGAAAAATATGCCGGACAAATTCTCATGCAGGATTCTGCTCGCGATGCGCTGATGATTCCGCTTAAATTAATGGGTAAAAGCATGAACGAAACCGATAAAAACGTTTTAGCACAGGCGCAAGAGATGTTAATTAAGCAAAAACCGCTTGTTCAAGCTTATGTTGTCGATGAAGTCAAAGAAAAGCTTATTAATTCCGAAGCTGCGATGGGCGTCGTTTTTTCCGGCGAAGCTCTGATTATTTTGGAAGAAAATCCGAATATGGCGTTCGCTATCCCAAAAGAAGGCACGAATTTTTGGATTGACGGCTGGGTTATCACTAAGGACGCAGAAAATGTCGATAACGCCCATAAATTTATCGATTTCATGTGCAGACCGGATATCGCCGTTAAAAATTTCGATTATCTGGGATATTCTACACCTAATATCGCCGTTAAAGAGCTAGAAGAGAACGAAGCTTACAAAAATTCGCCGGTCGCTTTCCCCTCGCCTGATGTTTATGCAGGGCAAGAAACTTATAAATATCTCGGCAATGAAATGGACGAATATTACAATAGCCTTTGGATGAAAATTAAAGTCGAATAAATTTTTTCAATTCATATCTATCGCCCCGAAAATCGGGGTATTTTTTTTGTTCACGAAGGAAATTTTTGTTATAATCAGCGCGGAGGTGATTTTAATGGCGAAAAAGCATTTCTATCAATCTATCAAGCCTTCAAAGAACGAAGAAGAACTTAAACACCGTTTCGCGAACTATTTTGAAATTCGCAACTTCGATTCCACTAACTATATCGACCTTTACACGCCCGAAATT
>CAJONF010000051.1 GCA_905236665.1 uncultured Selenomonadaceae bacterium
GTTTGGCAATGACGCGAACGCTGTCTTCGTCTTCATCAATTTCCGCGCCGCAACGGGGACAACAATAATATTGCGTTCCGTCGGGCAGGGAACGTTTGCCTTTGCATTTTTGGCAAAAAATCAGCGAGCAACGTTTGCATTCGAGAATTTCGCCAAAATCTTTGCGCCCGCATTTTGGACAGCTGTTATAGGTCGCCATAAAAAATTCTCCTTTCAATAATGCCGATGAAGTTTTACATAATCGACGGGGCGGCTCCAATCGACATGAACGCCGGTAGCTTCCCACAGCCGCGTTAAAACGATTTTTAAATTATCCGCGCTCAAATTCGGGTCAATATTTTCCGTCGTGAAGTCCAAAAGCGTTTCGTGCGGAATTTTTATTTCATGCGGCGTCGTTAAAAATTCTTCAGCAAGTTTTCTGCCGTCTTCGTCGCCCAAAGTCACCAAAACTTTTTTAGTCGTTTCGTCATATTCAACCCAACCGAGACTTCCCTTGTAACTTATCGCCACGCTGAAATTTTCCAAGCCAATCCGCTCCCCTCAAATTTTTTTGTCAATTATATCACGGGCGGCGGGTTTTTGGGTAAAAATAAATCACAAATTTTTGATAACGCATTTCATAGCGGCGGCGATATTTTCTTTGGTAAAGCCAAACTTTTTGAAAAGGACATTGGCGGGAGCTGACGCGCCGAATCCTTTCATGGTGACGGTCTTGCCGTCAAGCCCGATATATTTTTGCCAACCGAAATCAGACGCCGCCTCTATTGCCACGCGTGCACGAATTTTTTTCGGCAGAACACTTTCTTTATAATCGTCGCTTTGCTGATTGAAAATTTCTTGGCAAGGCATACTTACTACGCGAACAAAAATATTTTCCTTAGCCAATTCCGCTTGAGCATCAAGAGCCGTGGCAACTTCGGAGCCTGTCGCGATTAAAATTCCCTGCAAATCACCCGCCGCCTCGGAAATTATATAGCCGCCTTTAAGCGCATTTTTATTTGAGCCGTTCAACTGCGGAAGATTTTGGCGCGTGAGGATTAAAGCAGTTGGAGTTTCTTTACTCGTGACAGCAAGATACCAACCTGCCGCAGTCTCGGTTGCGTCCGCCGCCCTGAAAACATTCAGATTTGGTTGAGCGCGGAGCATGGCAAGTTGTTCAATCGGCTCGTGAGTGGGTCCGTCTTCGCCAACACCTATAGAATCATGCGTAAATACGTAAGTCACAGGAATTTTCATCAAAGACGCAATGCGGATAATCGGCTTAAGATAATCGCTGAAAACAAAGAACGTCGCGCAATAAGGACGAAGTCCGCCGTGCAAAATCAGACCGTTAGTTATCGCCGCCATTGCCAATTCTCTAACTCCGAAATGCAAATTGCGCCCGCCATAATTATTTTTGCTGAAATCGCCCGCGTCCTTAATGATAGTTTTATTCGACGGTCCAAGGTCAGCACTGCCGCCAATTAAATTTGGCATAATTTTTGCCAGCCGGTTAATCATCGTTCCTGAACTTGCACGGGTTGCTTGAGGTTTATCTTCTTTAGCCCAGAAATTTTCATCGTGCAAAAGTTTTTCGGCGTCAATCGGAGCAAAATATTTATCCCACAAAATTTTTTCGGCAGGGAATTTTTCCGCATAATCAGCAAAAAGTTTTTCCCATTGAATTTCAGCCGCCGCGCCATTTTCAGCAAGCTTGCTGTAGTGTTCGTAAACATCAGCAGGAATATAAAAAGTTTCTTCGGGCTTGTCCCAGCCTAAATTTTTTTTCAGCGCGATAATATTTTCTTCGCCGAGCGGTTCACCGTGGCTTGACGCTGAATCTTGTTTAGGACTGCCGTAGCCGATATGGGTTTTCACGGTGATAAACGACGGGCGATTTTTATCAGCTTTAGCCGCCGCAATCGCCGCGTCAATTTCTTCAAGATTGTTGCCGTCCTCAACCGTCAAAGTTTGGAATCCGAACGCCGCAACTCTTTGCTGAACATTTTCTGTGAACGCAATATCCGTGGAACCTTCGATTGTGATTTTGTTGCTGTCATAAAGAATAATCAGCTTGCTCAAGCCGAGCGTGCCCGCCAATGATAAAGCTTCCGACGAAATTCCTTCCATTAAGCAACCGTCGCCGCAAATTACAAAAGTGTAGTGGTCGACAATCGGGAAAGCGGGCTTGTTAAATTTCGCGGCAAGGTGAGCTTCAGCCATAGCCATACCCACGCCCATTCCAATTCCGGAGCCGAGCGGTCCCGTCGTCGCCTCAACGCCGACAGTATGACCGTATTCAGGGTGACCAGGCGTCAAAGAATCTTCCTGCCGAAAATTTTTCATGTCGTCAAGTGTCAAACCGTAGCCGAACAAATGCAACAGCGAGTAAAGCATTGTTGACGCATGACCGCTCGATAAAACAAATCGATCACGATTCGCCCACTTGGGATTTTTCGGATTATGATTCATGTGATGTGCCCAAAGCTCATAAGCGATCGGCGCGGCTCCAAGAGGCATTCCGGGATGCCCCGACTTCGCCTTTTGAACTGCGTCCGCCGATAAAACTCGAATAGCGTTTACACATTTCGTTTCAATATTCATGTTTAATCACACCCTATTTATTTTTATTTGAACAACGTAGACTTCAACGCATAAAAATTTTTTCCTTGTAAAAAGTTTTTTTATGTGCTACACTCGAAAAAGTTTTAGATGATAACAATGAAGGTGAAATTTTATGCCCGTAATGGAATATTTGGAACGCAATGCCGCGCTTTATGGCGATGAAATTGCGCTCGTGGAATTAAATCCTGCCGTGGCGGACGGTCGGCGCATGACGTGGAAAGAATTCAGCTTGATTGAATCAAATTCTTTTGCGCCGTATCGTCGGGAGATAACTTGGCGCGTCTTTGATGAAAAAGCCAATCGCTGTGCAAATTTATTGATTGAACGCGGCGTTCGCAAGGGTGACAAGGTCGCAATTCTAATGTATAACTGCTTGGAGTGGTTGCCGATTTATTTTGGCGTGCTGAAAACGGGCGCGATTGCCGTGCCGTTTAATTTTCGCTACGATGCGGCGGAGATTTTGTACTGCGCGGAGCTAGCTGAAGTCGACGTGGTAATTTTCGGTCCTGAATTTATCGGACGTATCGAAACTAATGCAGAAAAATTATCTAAAGGTCGCTTGCTTATTTACGTCGGCGATAATTGCCCCAGCTTTGCAGAAAGTTATCATATCATGGTTGACGATTGCTCAAGCTTAAAGCCAATGGTCGGCGGGATAACGGAAGACGATTTCGGCGCGATTTATTTTTCTTCCGGCACGACAGGTTTTCCAAAGGCAATTCTGCATAAACACCGCTCTTTAACTCAAGCCGCGCAGATGGAACAAAGACATCATTTGACTAATCGTAAAGATAATTTTTTATGCATACCGCCGCTTTATCACACGGGCGCAAAATTTCACTGGATGGGAAGTCTCGTTGCGGGTTCAAAAGCAGTTTTGCTCAAAGGAACAAAGCCCGAAATAATTCTTGACGCCGTGAGCAAGGAGCAATGCACAATCGTTTGGCTACTGGTGCCGTGGGCGCAAGATATTGTCGATGCGCTTGACAGAGGAGACTTGAAGTTAGAAAATTATAAGCTTGACCAGTGGCGGCTCATGCATATAGGAGCGCAACCCGTGCCGCCCAGTTTGATTCGCCGCTGGAAAAAATATTTCCCGAATCACGACTACGACACGAATTACGGCTTAAGCGAATCCACCGGTCCTGGCTGTGTGCATTTAGGTTTGGAAAATATTTCAAAGGTCGGCGCAATCGGCGTGCCCGGTTATCGTTGGGAATGTAAAATCATCGACGAGGACGGGCACAAAGTTATTCGCGGCAGTGTTGGTGAACTTTGTGTGCGCGGTCCGGGCGTCATGACGTGCTATTATAACGACCCGAAAGCTACCGCTGAAGTTTTGACAAAGGACGGCTGGCTTTTGACGGGCGATATGGCTATGCAGGACGCGGACGGCTTTTATTTCCTGGTTGACCGCAAAAAAGATGTTATCGTAAGCGGCGGCGAAAATATTTATCCCGTGCAGATTGAAGATTTCCTGCACAAGTTCGCCAAAATTAAGGACGTGGCGGTTATCGGTTTACCGGACCGGCGGCTCGGTGAAATTTCTGCCGCGATTATCGAACTTCAACCGAATGTCGAATGTACAGAGGACGAAGTTAATAATTTCTGCTTGGAACTGCCGCGCTATAAACGCCCGAAGAAAATTATTTTTGCTGATGTTCCGCGCAATGCTACAGGAAAAATTGAAAAGCCTGCCTTGCGTAAACGTTATGGCGCGGATAAACTCGTTGCCATGGAAAATCGCAGTTGAATTTCGATAAAAAAAATCGCCCCGATTTGCTCGGGGCTTTTAAATTTGTGTAGGTTTTTGATTTTGCAACGTTCTCGCGGGTTCGTTCGAGAAAGGTTGCTTATCGCAGAGCGCGGAGTAACTTAAAATTTGGGGAGAACTTTAAGTGGAACTCCCAGCTCCGTTGCTAAGCTGGAAAATTTTTATTCCCAGCCGGAGCTTGTGGCAGTCTTAGCCGTGCCGTCGCTCGCATGGAATTTTACTTTATCTTCAACGCCTTGCACGGTAATACTGCCGCCGTCGTTGAATTCAATTTTAACACTTCCGTCAACTACGCCAGCAGAACTCTTGTCGAAGTTGACATCATCAAAGGTGAGATCTTCAAAGCAAATGAAGTCTTGATCATAAGTATAATTGTTAATAACGTCGTTGCCGTCGCCTGATGAGTAGTAGAATTTATCTACGCCATCGCCACCAAACAAGGTATCATTGCCCGCGCCACCCCAAAGGGAGTTGTGGGTACCAGTTGCACCTGCGCGAATGACTTCATCATTTGCCGCACCAACTAAGGTAAGTCTGGTTGTGGTGACTGCGCTTGCGTCAATTTCTCTAATACCGCGATAGTAATTACCGTCGGAGCCGTCAAGGCGAATATCAACAACAGACTCGCCTTTTTCAACAGTAAGCGTATCCTTTGCATGATTGCCCGCAACGCCGACATAATAGGTGACTTCTTTTTTGTAAGTGAAGTTGTTAGCTTCGTGACCGGGCGAAGAGTAACCAATTTTAGCCACGCCCAAAGGATTGGAACTTTCAGAAATCAGATACATCTTGTTGTTATAATCAAGTACGCCCTGCTCTTTGATTGTTACAACGTCATTGTCACTGGAGAAAATTTCAATACGAGCATTGCCGTCGCTGTCTTCGCGAACTCTTGCGCCCGCGTAATTTTCGATATAAATTTTATCTGCGCGCTGTTTACCTGGATCTATACCGGAGCCGAGGTAATGCCCGAAGTTTTCAACTGTGTCATAACCGTCGCCAACACCAAATAAGAACGTATGCCCTGCGCCTTCGTCGCCGCCGGAATAAATATAATCATTGCCTTCGTTCAGGGAGACAAATTTATTTGCGGTGACTTTCGAGCCGCCAACAGAGACATTATCTCTTCCAGAAGAACCAATAACAACAGCTTTGCTGTTGTTGTTAAGAGTGAGGTTTTTAATATCGCTTTTTGCCATATCGATAATGGGCAATTCGGATTTTACGTCTTCGGTGAAAATTAGCGTACCATTTCTTTGAGCAACATAATGATCAGCAACTTCAGCATCGGAAGAGACTTCAGCATAGTTGCTTGCACCGCCGCGAATAAATGTATACTTCTCATCGCCAACAATGACGTTAAATTGTCCGTGAGCATCGCCGCCATTATTTTCTGTGCCGGCAAAAGTCAAGCTACTACCTTCGACGGAAGCGATCATTCTGTCATCTTTAACATCGAATTTCACTGTGCTGGGATCAGCGGCAAATTTGGTGCTACCGGAATAA
>CAJONF010000052.1 GCA_905236665.1 uncultured Selenomonadaceae bacterium
GTGCGCTTAAAGCGGCGGAGAGCACTGTCTATGGATTCGTTTTTCCCAACTTTGACTTCATTGGCCATTCAATATCCCTCCCTCCGCTTAATACTAGTTTTTTAGTCGCCCGCGTATTTTAGCACGCAAACTTTTAATCGTCAACGAAATTTTTAGGGGTATGGGAAAAGGGAACCGATAAAAGTTTCATCACTAACTACTAACTAAATTCAGCCGTCGAACTCAAGTAAACCATAAGCACCGGCAGTGCGCTTGTAGACGACGCAAATTTGTTCGGTCTGCGCATCGCGGAAAACGAAAAAGTTATGGTTGAGCAAATTCATCTGCATGATAGCTTCTTGAACGTCCATAGGTTTAACGACAAAATGTTTCGTCTTGACAATGGGATATTCGCCCTCGTCCTCGCGTTCAATTTGGACTTTTGATTCGGCGAAGGCTTCAGACCTCATGCCGCCATTACGGAAACGCCGTTCAAGTTTTGTTTTCTGTTTGTGGATTTGACGTTCCAATTTTTCTACGACCAAATCAATCGACGTGTACATATCCGGATTGGATTCTTGCCCGCGCAAAATCAGTCCGCCGCGGACTTCCGCCGTGACCTCGACAATTTGCCGTTCTTTTTCTACAGAAAGTAAAACAGAAATTTCGTCCATGTTGTCGAAGTATTTGGTAATTTTGCCGACGCGCTTTTCAACGTAATCGCGCAAAGGCTGAGTAATTTCGACGTTCTTGCCCCTTATGTTGAATGTTGCCATGACTTAACAACTCCTTCCGCTTTTGCCGAATGTATTTGCCTGTATATTCTGCACGGGCGGCGATAAATCCTTTAAGCTGAAAAATTTTCTGTAGCGTGAAAATATTTTCATGCGCCGAAAAAATTTTTTATGCTATAATTAGCCACAGTTAAGTTTTTGGGAGTGGTCGAATGAAGATTCAAACAATAGAATATTATTTTCGCGAAGTTATTTTGTCGATGATTCGCAATCGCTGGATGACTTTTGCATCAATCGGGACGGTGGCTCTGTCATTGTTTGTGCTAGGCGTGTTTTTAATTTTGGTTATGAACATGAATAAAATGGCGTCATCACTCGAAAGCCAAGTTCAAATTTCTGTGTATATAAACGACAATCTGCCCGAACAAGGTCGTAAAGAAATTGAACGCATGACACGAGACATGAAAAGCGTTACGGCGGTTGAATATGTGCCGCGTGAAGTTGCGTTAAAAAAATTGCAGGAGCGGCTCGGTGAGAATAAAAAAATTTTAGACGCACTGGGCGAATCAAATCCTCTGCCGAATTCTTTTTTGGTTACGGTGAAAAGTGCTGAAGACGTAAAAAAAACCGCGAATCTTATCGCTGACCTTTACGGCGTGGACGAAGTTAAATACGGGCAAGACGTGGCGGCGAATCTTTTTGAACTTACACACTTGATTAGATTTTTCGGACTTATACTAATGGCGTTGCTGATGTTCGCGACGATTTTTATAATTTCAAACACGATTCGCTTAACAGTTTTTGCTCGCCGAAAAGAAATTGCAATTATGAAATATGTGGGTGCTACGGATTGGTTTATTCGCTGGCCGTTTATCTTTGAAGGCGTTGGGCTTGGCATAATCGGTGGCGGCGTGAGCGCGTTGGCTCTGCGCAGTTTTTATTCTGCAATGGTTACAAAAATTTATGAGTCGCTGACATTTTTTCCGATGGTTGAACAATATCCATTCATGCATTACGTAACGATTGCTCTAATTTGCGCGGGAATTTTTATCGGCATTTTGGGTAGCACTATTTCCCTTAAACGTTTCATGGAGGTTTAAGCTTTGAAAAATTTTTTGATGATCTGCGCGGCGGCGATAATTTTTTTGACGAGTGCGCCCGCCTTTGCTGATGATGACGAAGATGAAATTCAACAGCTGGAAGAAGAAAAAGCAAGTTATGAGGAGGCGGCAGAAAAAGCGCGTGCAGCGGCGGAGTTGATTCAAGGGAAAATTGATTCGGTCTCTGAACTTAAGCGGCAACTCGACGAGGAAGCTTACGAAGCCACAGCTGTTTATGAAGAACGACAAGCCGCCTTGGACGAAACGATTCACCGTATTGATGAAAATGAAACTAAGCTCGCCGAAGTCACCGAAGATTTAAACACTAAACACGGCGTCTTAGAAAAACGCGTTCGCGATATTTATATCAATGGGCAAATTTCTTATCTGGACGTTCTCTTTGGTGCACAAGATTTCGGGGATTTTCTAACGCGAATGGATTTACTTAAACGCGTGATGATTCGTGATTCGGAGCTTGTAGCTGATGTGCTGGCTTATCAAACAGAAATAAAAAAAGTCGGCAAGCAACTGGAAGCCGATAAACGTATTCAAACCGAACTAGCCGCCAAAGCCCAAGAGGCTAAAGATACTAAACTTGAGAAGTCAGCTAAACAGCAGGCGATTATAGATTTAATGCAGAACGACAAAGAAGTTTATAACCGGCAATATGATGAGATGATCGCGTCGTCAAATGAAGTTGCACGCTTGATTCAGCAAAAAGAAGAAGAACGGCGGCGCGAAGCTGACCGAGCAGCGCGAGCAGGAAACGCTGATATCAGTGACGGCGGCGGCTATGTTATGCAAAGTTTCGGCGGCGGAATGATTTGGCCAATTTCCGGACCGATAACTTCGGAATTTGGTTGGCGAACGCATCCGATTTTTGGCACTGCACGTTTTCACAGCGGGCTTGATATCGGCGGCGATTACGGCATGGCAATTCACGCGGCGGCAAGCGGTGTCGTCATTGAATCCGGCTGGATTGGTGGCTATGGCAACACGATTATGATTGATCATGGCGGCGGCATTGTCACGCTTTATGGGCACAACGAAAGTTTAGTTGCCGGTGTCGGTCAACAGGTTAGCCAAGGCGAAGTCGTTGCCTATTGCGGTTCCACGGGCAATTCCACAGGTCCGCATTGTCATTTTGAAGTACGATTAAATGGTGAACCCGTTAGCCCATGGGATTATCTATAAAAATTTTAACGAGCGATAACACAAAAAAATTACCTCCCGAATTTGGAAGGTAATTTTTTTTATGTCTGCAAATTATTTTCTTGATAAGTGGTGCTCGCTGAGAGACTCGAACCCCCGACCTCCTCCATGTGACGGAGATGCTCTACCAACTGAGCTAAGCGAGCAGATAAAAA
>CAJONF010000053.1 GCA_905236665.1 uncultured Selenomonadaceae bacterium
CTGATGTAAACGGCGCATTTCAGATAATGAGAAAAGTACTCCCAAATGTTTTCGGACTATGGGATAGAGGCTGTGCGCTACAGCCCATTTTGCGATATGCCTGACGAGAAAGGGCTACTCTCAAAACTAAGGAAAATATTTTAATAAATTTGTTAATGGCTTTTAACAAGTTTAATGTTCTTCATAGCGTAAGCCTGTTAATAGTGAAGACGTGGAGTTGTTCGCTCCATAAGCCCAAATACTATGGCGGCGTAGGGGCGGCGGCAAAAATAATCGGAAATGAAAAGCCCTCCGGCGGGAGGGAATTTTTTTAATGCGTAATCTTTACTTTAGAAATTAGGAGATAGGAATTGGACAGAATCAGCGTATTTGCCAGACGGCGGCGGATAAAAAATCTGGAAACGTGGACGATTTATGCCATTTTAACAGAATCATTTTTCATCGCGCTGTTTCCTTCGATAGCGGCGGTAGCGGTCGTGTTCGGCGTGATGACATGGTTTTTGCGCAGTCGCATTGACAAGCGATATAAAATGCGAAGTCTGCCGTTTGATGTGCCGGTCGCGATTTTTCTGCTGATTGGTGCAGTGAGCGTATTTTTATCTTCGGTGCGCAGCTTTGAACTGATTTATAATTATTGCTCGCTAGTCGGCATTTACGCGCTTACTTATTTAATCGTCGGACAAACAATTCGCACGCCTGCACAAGTAAAACAAGTTGCAAAAGCTCTGGGCGCGTCGGCGGTAATGGTCGTGTTGTGGGGATTTTTTCAATTTGTTTTCGGCGTAGATGCGGCGGACATGAAGTGGACAGATCCGGACGCTTTCCCCGAATTGCGCAAAAGAATTTTTTCTACGCTGGAAAATCCAAACGTGTTGGCAGGTTATTTAGACGTGTTCATTTGCCTGGCGTTGGGGCTTTTGGCAAAAGTCGAGCGGCGTTCACAGAAAATTATTTTAATCGGCGCGATTATCTTACTTGCCTCATGTTTAGCAATGACTTATTCTCGTGGCGCATTTATCACAATAGCGATTGTCTTCGCGGTTTACGGTGTGCTTAAGGATTGGCGCGTTATAATTTTGTTCGTGGCTGTCACGGCGTTTATTTCTTTTAATGACGCGAACTTTATCAACAGAATTTTATCTGCCTTTACAATGAGCGATTCTTCCGAAGGCGTGCGCGTTGGAATTTGGGTTAGTACCATTGCGATGATTAGCGATCACCCGTTCGCCGGCATTGGCTGGGGTGCTTATCAATTCGTTTATCCGCAATACAATTACTACGTCGCCGATCCAAACATTGTAATTTATCACGCGCATAATATTTATCTGAACTACGCGGCGGAAATTGGAATTGTCGGTGCACTAGCGTTTTTCTGGTATTTTTTTGGCACGATGTTTCTTGCATTGGGTGCGAGTGAAACCGGTTTACATAAATGGTTTATTGAACGTTTCGAGAAAATTTTTTCCGCGGATTCTTATTTAGCTGAGTTGGTCGGCGTCATAGATGAAAAGCTGGACGATTTTTCAGACAAAGTTTTAAATCTTTTTGGCAATAAAAAACCGCGGCTTAAAATTAAAAATTTGCGCCGCTCAAAAATCGAAGTCGTTCACCATGAGGAAATGAAATGGCGGAACCGTAAAAAGGACGAACAAGTTGCCGCTGTAGAAAGTATTCCAATCGCCGGAGAAAATATTTCTACTAAAATTATTAGAATAGATACCGCCGATAAGCCGGAAACTGACGACAAAGAATCTTTTTTCAGCTGGGACGACGTGACGAATATTGACGATAAAATTTTTATCAATGGATTCAGGCTTGGAATAGGTTTAGCGTTTTTGTCTATGGCTTTGAACGGTTTCACTGACGATTTACTTTTTAATATTCCCAGTTCTATGCTCATGTGGCAACTGGGAGCGATTCAGTTAGGAGTTAGTGAATCAAGAATTACGCATTAAATTTTGGGGGTGGTGCATTTGAAGAAAATAATTTCACAGGCGACGATTGACCGATTGCCGCTGTATTTCAGAACTTTACGACTTGTTGAAGAAGAATCCATCAACATAATTTCTTCAGACGAACTGGGACGGCGACTGGACATCACGCCCGAACAAATTCGCAAGGATCTGGCAACTTTCGGGCAATTCGGCAGAAAAGGTATCGGCTATGACGTGCACGAACTGAAAGAAAAAATCGAAAATATTCTCGGCTTGCAAAATAAATGGCGACTGGCGATTGTCGGCGTAGGTCATTTAGGCGGTGCGCTCGCAAATTACGTGAATTTTGCCTCGCTGGGATTTTCAGTGGCGGCTCTGTTTGATAAAAATAAAAAAATCGTCGGCAGTGAAGTTAATAATATCAAAGTAAACAGCATAGACGACATAAAAAAAATTATTGCAAAAAAATCTGTGGATATCGGCGTTATCACAGTTCCCGCGGACGAAGCTCAAAACGTCGCTGATTTACTCGTTGCGGCGGGCGTGAAAGGTATTTGGAATTTCGCGCCGACTAAATTAACTGTGCCGCCGTTTATCCCCCTCGTGAATGAAGATTTATCAATCGGGTTAAGTGCGCTAAGTTATCATATGTCTCAAGAATAAAAAAAATAGGGAGTAAAATTGCTCCCTAATTTTTTTTTGTCTTTTTAAAGCTCTGCAGGGTCGTCGAATCCGATAAACCACGTGGCGATAAATCCGGCAATGTACGAAATAACCAAGCCCATTAAATAAACCGGAATGTTATTTGTCGTGGCGGCAAGTGGCAAACCCGAAATTCCCAGTGTCGCCGCGCCGACAGTAAAATTGGCTATAAATGCTCCGCCGAATGCTCCGCCTATGCACGCGCCGATAAATGGTTTGAAAAGCGGGAAAGTCACGCCGTAAATCAACGGCTCGCCGACACCCATCATGCCGACCGGCAACGCAGATATTATCGTTTTCTTTAGGAATTTATTTTTAGTTTTGAAGTAAACCGCGATTGACGCTCCGACTTGCCCTGCGCCAGCCATTGCCAAAATCGGCAATAAAATCGTCACTCCGAACTGAGAAATTAAATCCACATGAATTGGCGTCATCGCTTGATGAATCCCCAGCATTACCAGCGGCAACCACACGCCCGCCAAAATAAATCCGACAAGTGCTCCGCCTGATTGAATTGCTGTAGTAGCCGCCGTGCCGATTGCATCAGATATTGCGCCGCCGATTGGTTGAAGCAACAAAACCGCCGTTACCCCCGCGATTATCACCGTGACAAGCGGCGTCAAGAATAGGTCGAACATTTCGGGGATAATTTTATGCAATTTACTTTCCAGCCACGCGCCAAATCCCGCCACGATTATTACAGAGATAACGCCGCCGCGTCCCGGCACGAATGAATTGCCAAAAATATTTATGTCGGCAAGTGCAGGGTGTGTCATCAAAGCCGCAAGTACGCCGCCGATAATCGGTGTACCGCCAAAAATTTTCGCCGCATTTATCCCGACAAATAAATTCATGCCCCAAAAGACAGCGTTGCCCGCGACCATTGCCAGTTTAAGAATTTCGTTGTTCGCCAATTCGGGCGAAATTTTTATCAGCAAGCCGACAATACCCGTTATCAAGCCGCAAGCAATGAATCCTGGGATTAGCGGCGTAAATATGCTGGAAATTTTTTTAAAGAACAGTTTTATCGGCGTGGCATTTTGTTTACGGATTTTTTCATGCAGAGCTTTTCCGTCGCCGATTTTTACTTCACCGACTTTAACGTTGTTCGTTGCTTCTAAAATTTTATTTACCGCGGTGGTAACGGTTGTCGCTCTGCCCACGCCAAGGATAACTTGTACTTCGTCGCCGTCCTCATTCACGCCAAGCACGCCGTCAATTTTTTTTAACGCTTCAATCATGTAGTCGTTTTTTTCGATAAGCTGAAGGCGAAGGCGCGTCATACAGTTTGTAGCTTGAATAACATTTGAGTAGAGAACATTACCGGTACCGCCGACCGTATTTAAAATATTTTTTGCGAGTTCGTCAGTATTAATTACGATCCTCTCCTAACTGATTTACTGAACGACGACTTCGGATTGCTCAACCTTGCGCGGGCGGCGACCACGTCTTTTGCGGGTCTGCTCACTCAAAACTTCATCTGCCGGAAGATTTTTTACGAGATTAGCCATTTCCATTGCCGAAATTGCCGCGTCGAATCCTTTATTGCCGGATTTCGTGCCGGAGCGTTCAATCGCCTGTTGAATATTTTCCGTAGTGACAATGCCAAAAATTGTAGGAATGCCGCTTTGAAGTCCGACCTGCGCAATGCCCTTTGAAACTTCGTTGCAGACGTAATCATAATGAGTGGTTGCTCCGCGAATAACTGCGCCCAAACAAATTATCGCGTCAAAATTTTTACTGTCCGCCAATTTTTTTGCCACGAGCGGAATTTCAAATGAACCAGGCACCCAAGTTACAGCAATATTTTCTTCGGACGTTTCATGGCGTTTGAGAGCGTCAAGTGCGCCGTCCAAAAGCTTGCCGGTGATAAAACTATTAAAACGGGCAACTACAATCGCGAATTTTAAATTTTTTCCGCTTATAATTCCCTCGTAA
>CAJONF010000054.1 GCA_905236665.1 uncultured Selenomonadaceae bacterium
ACAGCACTGCGCGCCGGTATGTAGAGTTTAAGCCAGTCTTTATCTTGCCGGTCATAAACGGGGTCGTAATTCGTGTAATGCGGGACAGTGTCGTCCGTTAAGCCGAAACCGCCAAAAGCTTTGTCGTCGGTGTTAAGCATAACGTCATAATCGCCTTTGGGGACGAGGAAACCATAATCCACGAAAGATTTTGTCGGCGAGAAATTAAACACGAACAGCAAACGTCCGCGCATATAAGCAAGCACTTGGTCGGCGTCATCGTGCCAAATTTCGCGGACGGGCAATGTGGCGAAATTCGGTTCAGCTTTGATAACTGCCAACATCGCTCTATCAAAATCTCCCAGCTCGTGATAGCAAAGCGATTTATCGTCTGCCAAATGCCATTGCCTTTGCGCATATTTGTGACTCCAGCCGTTGCCTTCGCGTGGAAAGTCTATCCATTCGGGGTGACCGAACTCATTGCCCATGAAGTTTAAGTAGCCGCCGTTCATCGTTGACGCCGTAACCAGCCGAATCATTTTATGCAGAGCAATGCCGCGGTTCGCAACGTCGTTTTCATCGCCCTTGCGGAAGTGCCAATACATATCCGCATCAATCAGCCGGAAAATAATCGTCTTGTCGCCAACAAGTGCTTGATCGTGGCTTTCGGCGTAGGAAACTGTTTTTTCATCAGCGCGGCGGTTTGTCAATTCCCAGAAAATTGAAGACGGTTTCCAATCCTCATCTTTTTGCTCTTTAATCATCTTAATCCAATAATCCGGAACGTTCATTGCCAGACGATAATTAAATCCAAAGCCGCCGTCTTCAAAGGAACTGGCAAGACCGGGCATACCGCTAACATCTTCAGCTATCGTCACGGCATCGGGTTTGACTTCGTGAATCATCTTGTTCGCCAACATGAGATAGCAAATCGCGTTGTCGTCTTGCCCACCGTTAAAATAGTCGCCGTAGCCTGTAAATGCTTCGCCCAGCCCGTGACTGTAATAAAGCATACTCGTTATCCCGTCAAAGCGGAAACCGTCGAAGTGATATTCCTGCAACCAGTATTTACAGTTGCTAAGCAGGAAATGGAGCACGTCATCTTTGCCATAATCAAAGCAGAGGCTGTCCCAGGCGGGGTGCTCATGGCGTGCGCCTTCATAGAAAAATTGATTAGGGTCGCCCGCCAAATTTCCTAAACCTTCCATTTCATTTTTTACGGCGTGGCTGTGCACTATATCCATGATAACGCCAATTCCCATTTGATGAGCGGCGTCAATCATTTCTTTCAGCTCATCGGGCGTGCCACAACGACTGCTCGGCGCGAAGAAACTCGACACGTGATAACCAAAGCTGCCGTAATACGGGTGCTCTTGAATCGCCATGACTTGAATAGCATTGTAGCCCGCCATTTTCACACGCGGCAAAATATTATCTTTGAACTCGCGGTAGGTACCGACTTTTTCGGCATCCTGCGCCATGCCAACATGACATTCATAAATCAAAAGCGGGTCGGTGTTAATTTTAAAGCCGTCATCGTGCCAAGTGTAGTTGCTTTCCCAGACCTGAGCAGAAAAAATTTTTGTCTGCTCGTCCTGCACCACACGTTGACACCATGCGGGAATTCGTTCACCCTCGCCGCCGTTCCACTTGACTTTCATTTTGTAAAGGTCGCCGTGTTTAATTTGATTTTCCGAAAGTTTAAGTTCCCAATTTCCGTTTATAAGTTTTTGGCAGCGATAAGCTTCATCTTCTTGCCAGTTATTGAAATCGCCGATTAAATAAATAGCCGTGGCGTTCGGTGCCCATTCGCGGAAAACCCAGCCATAGCCCGTCTTGTGCAGACCAAAATACAAATGCCCGTCCGCAAAATCCGACAATGTGCGCTTGCCATCTTGTGTGAGCTGTCCAATTTTCCACAGCGCGTGTTCATGACGCCCACGAATCGCTTCTTCATATGGAGCAAGCCAGCCGTCCTTTGCTACCAAACCGATATGTTTTTTTGCCATAAAATTTCCCCCTTATTTTTATTTATCAATTTCGCCGCATTGATTGTAGCAAAAGTAAAGGCAAGGGACAAGTGACAGCGGACAAGTTTTTTTCGTTGACGAGCCGCCCGCATAATGTTAAAGTTAGAAAAATTTTTTGGGGGATTAACTTTGGACGACAATTTAATTTTCGGGCGCAATGCTGTCACAGAACTTTTAAAGTCCGGACGCAGTGTTAACAAAATTTTTATCGCGGAGGGCAGTCGCGACGGCTCAGTTCAAAAAATTTTTGCACTTGCCAAAAATGCTGGCATTGTTGTAGAATTCGTGAGGCGTGACAAACTCGACAGACTCTGCGACGGGCGTCATCAAGGCATTGCGGCGGTTGCGGCGGCGATAAATTATTCAACGCTCGAAGAAATTTTAGAGCTTGCCAAAAATAAAAATGAACCGCCATTTTTAATTCTGCTCGACGAATTGGAAGATCCGCAAAATTTCGGCGCGATTCTTCGCACGGCGGAAGCAGTCGGTGTGCATGGCGTGATAATTCCTAAGCGGCGCAGTGTTCAGCTAAACGCAACCGTTTTTAAAACTTCGGCGGGCGCGGCAGGATATGTCAAAGTTGCTCAAATCACGAATGTTGCTCAAACGTTAAAAAATCTGCGCGAACTCGGTTTAAAAATTGTCGGCTCGGATATCAGTGCGCAAATCGATTTTCGGCAAGCTGATTTATCCGGCGCAATCGTCTTGATTATCGGTAGCGAAGGTAAGGGCATGAGACGCTTGACGCGGGAAAATTGCGACGAACTGATTAAAATTCCCATGGTCGGCAAAATTAATTCGCTCAACGCTTCGGCGGCGGGCGCAGTGCTAATGTATGAAATTTTTTCTCAGCGGAGCCGTTCACAATGAAAAAAAAAAGACCGCATTATCTCGTTGACGGCTACAATTTGATTCACGTCTGGGAAAAAATTAACATCGACGATTTGGCGACGGCGCGTGAATTTTTGATTCGCAATCTGCACGAGTACGGCGCGTATGAAAAATTTGAGATAACACTTGTCTTCGATGCCGCACGCAGCGAGGACGAAGAGCGCGTTGAAACTTACGACGATTTTTTCCGCGTAATTTACAGCGCGTTCAATGAGTCGGCGGATAATGTAATCGAGCGGCTTTCTTATGAAGAAGTTCGTAAGAAACGCGAAGTGCACGTTGTCAGTTCCGATGCGACGATTGAGACCGTCATTTTGGGCGCAGGCGCGTATCGTCATCCTTCGCGGGAATTTTATCGCGCAGTCAAGCGAGCCAAGCAACATTTGCGAAAAGAATATCTCGGCAATGTTACTTTGCCCGTTCAGCGCAATGAAGTCGGCGACAGAATCGGCGCAGATGTTTTCGCCAAGCTTGAAAAACTTCGGCGAGCCAAATAAAATTTTTTTATTGTGTAAAAAGGAGTGTAAAATTTTATGGCGTCAAAAAGGATTTATCAGCTGGCAAAAGAATTCGAGCGCGATGAAAAAGAAATTATCGCGTTCTTGACGAGCCAAGGTATCAAAGTTTCAAACAAACTTAGCGCGGTCAACGAAGACACCTACAATCTTTTAAAAGCTAAGTACACAGCACCGCCCGAACCTGAACCCGAACCTGAACCCGAACCTGCGCCCGCCGAACCGGTTGCTAATGGCGAACAGGAATCCGCGCCCGTCAAAAAGAAAAAGAAGAAGAAAAATAAAAATCCTCAACTTGACGGCGAAGAGCAACCCGATACAGCTAATCAAACCGCCGCAATCGGTCAACCGCAACCGACCGGTAAAAAAGAAAAAGAACTCGACGCAGCACAGCTTGTCAATTTAGAAGCTATCAAGGCGGGCAACGCGTTCATTGAAGATTATAACATTGGCAGACATTCAAAAAGATCTAAAAAGAGATACGCGCCGCACTTATACAAAGGAATTGACACTTGGGATCTCCTGCAGTCTTCCACCTATGAATTTGCTGACACATCGCCCGTCCGCTACTATAAGGCGGCAAACAAAATGGCGACCAAAGGTTTACAACTCATTCAAGCTTACGGCAGTACGCACAAGGAAAAATTAGCGGCACTGCGCAATGTTGTTAGTCCTCTCGGCGCAGAATATGTTTACGACGAAACTTTCACCGGTGAAGAAAATCTTACCTTCGAGATGCAGCAGAAATTTTTGTACAAGCTCTTTGATCACGGCATGGAGCAAGTAAATGATCGTCTGTTCGATCTCAAAAAATATTGTGAGCGTAATAAAGTTCGTTTCGAGAGGATTGATTTTGTCGAATACCTTGAGGGCGGCGAAGACGCTTTTGAAACTCAAGTCCGCGTGCCATTTAATGTGCTCGTCGAAAATATTGCTTACAGTATGCGCGGCATTGTTCGTCATTTGGAATTTTATCTTAACCATAAAAAATTTGTCGTCACTGTCGTTAAAGAATTCTTTGAATGGCGCGAAGGTTATAAAACTCTCAAGCAACAGGGAGCTGACGCCGCGAAATTGGAAAAATATCTTGAGCTTGAACAAAAACTTGTTGACCTGTTTGAATTCGTCTCATTCGACAATCTTTTATACCTGAGTAAAAATCCGCGTATTCTCTTTAATGAAGTGCTTGAGTTTCTCAAAGCTTACCGCGACGATATCGATAACCCCGACGCTGAAAGAAATTTCAAGTACAAAATCCTCGTCACAACCTTTGCCGCCCAAAAGCCGAAAGAATTTATTTTCCTCAAGCGTTTTGGCGAATTAGATAAGCAAAAAGATTATCGCCCGCTTGAAGAAATTGCCGCTGAAGAAGAAGCCGCCAGAGCTGAATCTAAAGCCGCTACCGAAGCCGCCAAAGCCGCCAAAGCCGCCAAAGCTGCCGCTGAATCTACCGAAGAAAAAAATCCCGCCGACAACGACGAGACTTGAAGATTTTTATAGTCAACCCCAAAACATATGCTTTTTCCAAAAAATTATTGCTGCAACTATTGACGCAAGCAGGGCTATAGCAATTACGATTATAAAGCCCAAATTATTTTCGGCGAGCGGTACAGGCACATTCATTCCAAAAAAACTGGCAATGACTGTCGGCACGGCGATTATAATCGTCATTGCCGCTAAAAATTTCATAACCATATTCTGATTGTTTGAGATTATCGATGAAAAAATATTTGCCATCTGTGAAAGAATCTGGCTATACATTTCGACCATTTCACGCGCCTGTTTATTTTCTATGATGACATCTTCTAATAAGTCTTCGTCCTCTTCATAAATTTCTAAAATTCCTTCGACAGTGCGACTCGTCCGCAGGCGCAGGAGTTTTTCAAAGACCGCATCATTTGAACGGAGCGAAGCATTAAAATAAGTTAAACCTCTTTGCAATTCCATTAGCCGCAAAATATCCGAATTTTTCATTGAGCGGCGCAACTGCTCTTCGATTTCGTCGGAGAGCTTATTTATTTGCCGAAGATAGCGCAGATAAAAAGTAGACGAACGATACAGAATCTCGAATAAAAATTGCGTGCGCTTATACGTGTGGAAAAGTCGTGCCGTTCGCTCATTGAAACTCGACATGACGGGCGTTTCTTCCAAACAAACGGTGATAATAAATTGTTTCGTCAAGATAATTGACAGCGGCAGGGTATCGTAGCTTTCTTCTTCATAGACGATTGGCACGTTTGTCAAAATCATGACGGAACTGTCTTCAACGTCCAAATGCGAGCGTTCCTCTTCGTCCAATGCTGCACGCAGGAAATCTGGTTCTACACCGGTTAACGCGCTGACTTCGCGCAATTCATAGGGCGTCGGATCGACGATATTTATCCACGCGCCCTTTTGCAACGTTCGGAGCGTCAACTTTTCCAAGTGACCCGATTCTTGCGATTTGTAAACCTCAACCAACGGTACCACCCCCCGGAACGGCAATGCGTAATTAAAAATTTGTCTTTAGATTTTACTACAAACACGGAAATTTTTTAACACGCAAGTGAAGGAAAATTTTTCGCGACGTTTAATTTTTTCAGCGGGGTGAAGCTATGAAATTTAAAGAATTTATGACCGCGCTTGACGACGATATAAAAAATGTTTACTTGCTGTGTGGCGAAGAAACTTTTTTTATAGACAAGGCGCGTGAAAAAATTTTATCACGGCTGGGCGTGGACAAGTCAACCGAACTTTTAACCTTTGACTGCGACACGAAACCTGCGCTCGGAGAAATTATCAGCGCGATTGACAGTTCACCATTCTTCGGTGCAAAAAATGTTGTGCTCGTCAAGAACGCGACATTTTTCAGCGCGGATAAAAAATCTGAACGTCTAGAAAATATTTTGCGCGATATGCAACCGACAAACTTTGTAATTTTTACGGCGCGGACAGCAGATAAGCGGCGCAAACTTTATAAAATAATTTCGCAAGTCGGAGCGGTATTGGAAGCGGATCTCCTTCGCCCATGGGAAATTGACGACTGGTTGAACGAAAAATTAAAATCGCTCGGAAAAATTATGCGCGGCGAAGCTCGGCGGCATTTCAACGAACGATTGGGAATTTTGCCGGAAATTTCGCTGTGGTATTTGGAAAATGAATTGGACAAAGTCGCGCTGAATGTGGCGGGCGAAGAAATTACAGTGGCGGATTTGCGGAGGAATATGCTTGCCCCGCCCGAAGTGTCGAATTTCGCGCTAACAGACGCTGTAGACGAACGCAAAACTAAAAAAGCTCTTTATCTGTTAAAAACTCAAGCACGCGTTCCAACAAAAATTCCGCTCGTGACGACGTTGCTTGTCAATCATGTACGGCGACTTCTCCGCGCAAAATTTTTTATGGCGCGGGGCGTATCAATTCAAAAACTCGGCGAACCGTTGGAAATGAATCCCTACATTGCTCGAAAATTGGGAGAGACGGCTAAAAGTTATCCGGAAAAAATTTTGGAAGAAGTTTTCATTGCGCTGGCGGACGCAGATTTTAAATTAAAAACCGGTCGCGCAGGCGTAGAAATTTTGGAACGAATCATCATTAAGCTTTGTATCAGATAATTTTAGGAGGAAATTTTTATGCAGGGTGAATTAAATTTTGTCCCGAAGATTTTGCTTTGCGGTGAGCCGGCAGATTTTTTATCGCGAGTCGGACAGCGTCCATTTAAAATTATCGGGCGAGCATACATTTCCGGCGAGATAAAAAGTCAACGTTTCGACTTCGTGCAAGACAACAAAATTTTTTTTAACGACGAGCTGCAGGATTTGCCCGCGCTGATAAAATTTTTGCAGAGTGGCGCGGTAGATTTTTTTATTTTCACCAGCCAGAAAATTTTTGCCAACTTCCGCAACAATGCCTATAAGCGCGGCTATCTCTCGAATAAAGTTATCACGATTGACGAATTTAAAACTTTGCCGCTAGAATTTTTTTACGACGTGGAAGCTGACCTGCAAATTTTTCCGTCCTTAAAAAAATTATCTATCAAAACTTTGCTCGACGTGGATGGATATTTTTCACGGGGCAGAATTTTTACGAAGCTCGGCAACGATTTCACAGAGATTGACGGCGTCGCGGAAGAAAATCTTTTGCCGATAAGAGAAAATATTTACACGCACGTTTATAAAAATCTGGCTGATGTTGGCTTTAAACGCTATGACGCCGCACTGATTATTGAACGTCCACCCGCAGAATTTGAAAGTTTGTTCGCCATGCTAGAAAATTTTTCCGACACGATTATAACTTTTGCGCGTGTTGGCTCGGGATTGGAACGGTACATTTTAAACACCGCTAAAAATTTTTCTAAGGTTCAAGGTTTTAGGAATATTAATGGCAAATGGTTTTTCCTCACGCGTCACACGCCGCCCGAAAATTTTTGCAATTATGTTGTCACTCACAAAGCAACGCCGCATGACGGCAAGTTGCCCGATGATTATAAAATTATTCATGCGGGGCGAGCCATTGCTAAAGATCTCGGCTATGCGGGCGATGATACCGGCGACAATATCAGCCGCCTGAATCTTTACATCAACGAAATAACCGCGCTGTATTGGATTTGGAAGAACACTGATCATACGACGCTTGGTCTTTCTCACTACCGCAGATTTTTTACCGAATCGAACGACGAAAAATTTTCTTATGAAAAAATTTTGACACGGGACGCCGCTCTAAAAATTCTGGAACGCTACGACATGATTATTTCTGAAATTTTTCCTGGCGGCTTGACACAGCGCGAATTTGTAGAAAACGATTGCGGAAAAAATTTGGCGACGTTCGGCGAATCCATTTTGAAAAAATATATGTTGCAAGCTCAACCGGATTATTTGCCCGCGTTTGAATACGTGCTCAATTCCACGACGCTTTACAAGTGCAATATGTTCGTCACGCGCAGAAATATTTTCGACGCCTATTGCAAGTGGCTTTTTTCGTTCTATATTGACGCGACAGAAGAAATTTTGCAGTCGGCGCAGCTTGATAAAATCACTGACAATCGGCGGCGACTCATGGGATATTTTTCAGAACGGCTGATGACAACCTGGCTGATAAAAAATCGTCTGCGCGTCAAGGAATTAAAAATCATGCAAGTTCCGGAATTGTGATTCACAACGCGGCACGAATCGTGAAAAAAATATCGCCGTCTTCACGCTCCGAAGAACTTTCCAGCCGCGAATTTTGTGCCACGGAATTTTTCACGCGGCTAAGATAACTTTTCACGGCATCGGGCGTACTCGCTAAGCCCTCAAGCTCTAAAAAATTTTCATCGGCGCGAATTTCTGTTAAACGCACGCCGCCGCCGGAAATTTTTCCGAGATTTATTAACAGGTTAAAATTTTTCGGGCTAATTTTCTGCGCCGCGCTGATTTTATTCAGGCGTTTTAGTTCGGCAATGTCCGCGTCGATATTTCCCTTTATGATAAAGTCTTCGCGCAGTTCTTCGATAGAAATTTTTGCCGCGTCAAGTTTTTCGGAACTTTCGCGCCAATCCATGAAAGTTTTTGCAGAAAAAATTATTATCGCAAGCAAAAATATAGCGGCAAATGCCATAGAAATTTTTTTCCAATCGAAAATACTACTCCGAGTCGTTAAAAGATTCGGGGATTTTTTTTCGCGCACGACGCCGGAAATAAATTCTGTTCGTTCAAGCGGATGAACTTTTTTTAAAATATCTGTTGGCATAACTGATAGCCCACGCAAATTCATGCCGAATTTTTTAAACGCCGCGCAAATTTCTTCGAGTTTTGTTAGCGGAATGGTTTCCATCCACAATTCGCCGCCGATTTTTGCAAAAGAAAATGCCGCATCAGCTCCTGCCTGAGCCACCGCCCAACTTTTTACTGTGGCGGGAATTTCTTTTTCCGGCAGATTTTCGACCGTCATTTGATATGTCACCGCGTCATTTTCCTGCAAACAAAAGCCAACTGCGGAAGTTTTCCAGCCTTTTTGCTTACAAACGAGCGAAATTTTTTCCGCGAGCTGTTCAATCTCAAAACTTTCCGCGTAAATTTCTGCCGTCTCAAATTTTTCCGTCAAACGAACGATAAAAATTTTTTCTCCGTCGAAATACGCGCCGACTACTTCCGGTAAATCTTCAACAAAAAATTTTTTTAGTGTAGTAAGAAATTTTTCCACGCTCAAAATTTTTCATTCCTCAAAAAAAAAGAGACCAGGTTTAAATTTCCCAAGTCTCTAAAAAAAATTTTATTTGTTCGAGCCGACAATCAGCTTGCGGATAATGTCAACGGGAATAATCGTGAACGCCATAGCTAGAACAAAAATCCACTCGGAAGCCGTCAAGCCGTAGCAACGCAGAATTGCGCCGCCCAGATATGTCATCGCCACCTGCACCACGACGATTAAGCCCATAACTTTTAAAAAGCCAGTATTGCCGCCGATATTGTCGAAAAGATTTATGCGGTCGGTTCGAGCGTTGAAAGCGTTAAACACAGCCATAAAGATGAAGAACGCGAAATAGCCCGTTAAAACGTAAACGCTGTCGCCGCCAAAAGTGAAGTTGACTCCTTCGGGGTTCACGTCGCGGAAATGGTCGCGAGAAAAATCTGTTAGCAGGAAGACTAAACCCATGGCAAATCCCCACAATGCGCCGGTACCAATCGCCGAGAACATATAGGGATTGATAATTTTTTCGTCACGGCGTTTAGGTGCCTCTTCCATAAATCTATCAAGCGCAGGTTCGCCGCCGAATGCCAGAGCCGCCAAAGTATCCATAACCAGATTGACCCAGAGAATTTGCGTAATCGACAGCGGATTTTCTAAACCGAGTAGCGGACACACAAACGAGATTAACACTGCGCCGACGTTGATAGTCAGCTGGAAGATTATAAATTTGCGGATTGAATTAAAAATTGTTCTGCCGTAGAGAATTGCTTTGCCGATAGATTTAAAGTTGTCGTCGAGAATAACAATCTCCGACGCCTCTTTAGCAACTTCGGTACCGCCGCCCATTGCAAATCCGACATCAGCTTTTTTCAGCGCAGGAGAATCGTTGACGCCGTCGCCGGTCATGCCGACAACTAAATTTAATTCCTGCGCCAAACGAACGAGCCGGCTTTTATCAGTTGGCAGAGCACGGGCAATGACGCGCAATTTCGGCAACTTCTGTTTAACTTCATCATCGCTCATTTCGTTAAGTTCTGCGCTGGTTATAACAATTCCGTCATCAATTTCAAGCAAGCCGGCTTCCTTTGCAATCGCCTGCGCAGTCTCTTTCCTGTCGCCGGTTATCATAACAACTTGAACGCCGGCACTGTGAACTTGTTCAATAGCTTTAATGGCGTCGGGGCGAACATCGTCGCGAATACCTGTCACTCCAACGAATGTCAAGCCGCTGTCGGGAATTTCACCGTTAGTAACTTCGCCGTCGTAAGTGACAAGAGCAAGCGTTCTAATTGCGCGGTTGGCAAGCTCATCAATCTTTGAATTAATCTGCGCGGTAGAAGAAAGTTTCTGGCGTTGCCCGTTGCTATCGTAGTAGTAGGAGCATTTGTCAAGCAGACGTTCGGGCGCACCTTTTATCAGCCACAAATTATAATCGCCGCTGACTTTAGCCATAGAATATTTTTTCGCGCTATCGAAAGGCACGGTATCAACGACATCGACATTGGGGGCGATATCTTTGCCGATTAAAAATCCTAGCAACGCCCTATCTGTCATGTTGCCGCCAACAATTTTATCGCCCGTGATGACTGCGCCGTTGTTAAATCTGATACTCAACGAAACGAGCGATTGAAGTTTACTGCCTAGCTTGTCAAAAGTTTCCGTGAAATTCGCTGTGCCGTCAATAAACGTGACAACCTCAAGCAAGCCTTTAGTAATCGTGCCGGTTTTGTCGCTGAATAAAAGATTCAAGCTACCAGCCGTCTCAATGCCGGAAATTTTTCTGACAAGGACATTATCTTTTAACATCTTACCCATATTCTGCGCCGAGACGATAGCAATCATCAGCGGTAAACCTTCAGGGACAGCCATAACGATAATTATTACGGCGAGCATAACGGCTTCAACTAAGCTGTTTAAAATGTTCATCCAATCGGAACAGAACGCCGACATTTGCGCCCAATCGAAATTGTGTTGAATGGCAATTCTTTCAAACATGAACGCAATAGCAATCGCGACACCGCCGATATAACCGAATTTAGAAATTTGGTCGGCAAGATCGGTGAGCTTTAATTTGAGCGGAGTATCACGATCTTCATCAATCTGCAACTCGCCCGCAATTTTTCCGTAAACAGTGTTATCGCCGAGTGTAACAGTCCTCATAACCGCTGAACCGCCCGCTACGACTGCCGCTCTAAAAACTTTGTGCGGATTAAGAAAATCTGTGCTTTCAGCGGCGGCGGAATCAGTTGCTTGGTCGGGCGCGGGAGTTTTAGACTCTTCCTTAGCCTCGCCATTCAAAATTGATTGGTCAACGTTAATTGAGCCGTCGATAATCACGCCGTCCGCGGGAATTTTGTCGCCCGTTTGCAAAAGCACACAGTCGCCCATTGTAATATCGTTAATCGGAATTTCTGTGACGACGCCATTGCGATAAACTTTGCACTTTATCAACGACGCCTCGCCCTGCAGTTTTTGGAACGCGCTTTCGTTTTTGTATTCGGAAAAAGTTGATACGAGCGTTGCCAGCAAAACCGCCATTGCTATACCAACCGATTCATACCATTCAGCTTTTCCCATGAACGCAAAGAAAACATTTAAAACCAGAGCGAAGATTAAAATTTTTATTATCGGGTCGTCGAAATTTCCTTTGAGCTTGTCCCAGAAACCTTCGCGAGCTTGTTCGGTTATTGAGTTGTCGCCGAACTTAGCTTTTGCCTCTTGAACTTGAGCATCCGTTAAACCTGTGATTTTCAATTTTCGGCCTCCAAATTATTTTTTCAAAATGTCGTGGATGTAATTTTCCACAACGAGCAAAACAAAATCCTGCACGATTGTTGCTGATTCGGGAATATATTTATCGTTGTTGGTAACATTGTCTGACAGGACGCGAATTCCGATAAATGGAATGTCCGCATTTTGGCAAATCTGCGCGGCGGCGGCAGTCTCCATTTCCTCGCAAGTCGTGCCGTATTTTTCGTGTAAGAAGTAAATGTAATCAATGGTATTGAGCCAAGCGTCCGATGAAGCGATTATCCCGCTCACAGCGTTAAAATTTTTGTGGGTATTGGCAACTTTAAAAGCAATGTTAAAAAGCGTCGTGTCCGAAAAATATTCTTTGTATGGTTGAAATTTTCCGCTTGCCACGTCATAAGCATAGGTGCCGCGTATTTCTTGATTGGTAAGATCTGCGCCTGCGCCTTTAGGACTGTGGGCAGTTTTAATCGCCAAGAAGGGAATACTCTTTGTGCCAATGACAATATCGCCGATTTTTAACGCAGGGTCTTGACCGCCAGCCGTGCCTTGATTGATGACGGCGATTGGATTAAACTTTTTTATCGCCAGAGCTGTAGACGCCGCCGCATTAGCCATGCCCTGTTCAGTGCGAACAACAACGACGGGATAATTTTTATATGTGCCCGCCACGAAAAGATAGTTTAAATCTTTGTAGACGACGGGGTTTTTTAGAGCACGGACAAAAATTTCAGTCTCGGTGTTCATTGCGCCTTCAAGCAAAATCGGACGCACACGGCTTTTATAATCGCCCTTAGCTTTTGGCAATGTGGCATAAAATTTTTCTGCTGACTCACCGGCAATATCCGCCGCGTTGTCAGCAGTTTTAACTGTAGAAATTTCCGCGTGAACTGGAGCCGTAACCAGTACCAACGCCGCGATTAATAACGCAAAAAATTTCTTCATTGTTTATTGAAATCTCCTGCTCAATTCAGCAAGACCGGTATCCTTTGTGCCGGAACCGACTGCGTTAAATTTCCACTCGTCTTTATAGCGATAGACTTCGCCAGCAATCATGGAGAGCATATCGGTATAATCATCGCTAAGATTGAAACGGCAAAGCTCCTCGCGACTGTCGGGGTCAATTATTCTGATGTAAGCATTGCGAATCATGCCGAAATGTTGCTTGCGGCTCACGGCGTCATAAATATTCACCACAAAAATTAATTTGTCGTATTGGCTGGGCAGGTCGTCCAAGTCAACAAAAATTTGTTCGTCGTCGCCTTCGCCATCACCGGTGAGATTGTCGCCCATATGTTTAATCGCGCCGCTTTTATGTTTAAGGTTGCCGAAGTAAACCAAATCATCTTTGTTGACGAATTTGCCACCTTGGCAAACGAAAACAGAGGCGTCGCAGTCGATATTGGGCGTGCTGTTGAACAGTCTGCTAAAAAATCCGCCGCCTTTATTTTCTTGAGATTGTTTTGCGGAATCCCAGCCTAAGCCGACCATTAGCTTTGAAAGTTTTCTGCCGTTAGATTTTTTGAGCGAAACTTTTTGTCCCTTTTGCAGATTGACAGCCATTTTAAATTCTCCCTTCAGAATAAAATTAAAAATGCGCAATGCGCAATGAAAAAAATTACGCATTACGCATTACGAATTACGCATTGAAATTTACACGTTTACGCCATAGTTTTTGCCGAGTGATGCCAAACCGCCGCTAAAGCCGGAGCCGATAGCATTGAATTTCCATTCGCCTTTATTGCGATAAAGTTCGCCGATAACAACCGCAGTCTCAATAGAAAAATCTTCGCCGAGGTCATAGCGGATAAGTTCTTCATTGTTCGCCACGTTCACCACGCGGATAAAAGCATTTTCAACTTGTCCGAAATTTTGATGACGTTCTTCTGCTTCGTAAATCGTGACAGTGAAGTCAATCTTCTCGATATTGTCGGGAACTTTGCTAAGGTCGATTTTGATTTGTTCATCGTCGCCTTCGCCCGCACCGGTCAAGTTGTCGCCGAGATGTTCGACAGCACCGGAAACGTGTTTGAGATTGCCATAGAAAACAAAGTCATCGTCGCTGTTGACTTTGCCCGTGGCATTGAGCATGAAAACCGACGAATCCAAGTCAAACTCTTTGCCGCCGTCGTATTTGTTTACGTCCCAGCCTAAGCCGATTAAAATTTCTTTCAAGCCAGGGTTTGTCTTCGTAAGGTCAACCTTCTGTCCTTTTTTCAAACTAACTGCCATAGAAAAATGCCTCCTTAAAAAAATTTTAGAGCCGCTAATCTTTTTGCAACATTTAAAATTTTTAAAGCCGCGCATAATCTAACACAGTCTGAAAATAATTTCAAGCCTTTTGCCAAATAGTCCCCAGGCATCGTTCTCTTGTTCAAAAAAAATATTTAAGTTGCCGGCGACAACTGCCGATATAGTTAGCGAAGTCAAGCAGGAACTTGACGCAGCAAAGAAAATATCAGGTCAGACGCACAGGAATTTCAGACAAGGAACAGTCAAATAACATCTGGCCTCCGGCAAAAATGCCGAATTAGAAAAGGAGAAGTGATTATTATGATGCGTTCCCTGTTTTCCGGTGTTTCCGGATTGAAATCTCATCAGACACGCATGGACGTTATCGGCAACAACATCGCTAACATCAACACGATTGGTTTTAAATCCAGCCGTACAACTTTTTCCGATATGCTCTCGCAAATTCAGAGCGCGGCAGCCTCCCCGACAGACGCCCGCGGCGGTGTCAACGCAAAACAAATCGGTCTTGGTTCCGCGGTTGAAAGTATCGACCTTATCTTCACCGACTCTTCGCCGCAACAGACCGGCAAGAATACCGACCTTGCACTTTCCGGCAACGGACTTTTCGTTTTAAAGAGCGGTGAGCAAGCCTATTACACCCGCAACGGTTCGTTCTCCTTTGACGAGGAAGGTTATTACGTTATGCCCGGCAATGGTCTTCGTGTACAGGGTTGGAACGCTACTTCTGACGGCGTTTTGAATACAAACGGCTTAGCTACTGATATTGTCGTTCCTGTAGGCAAAACAATGGAAGCAACCTCTACCGACCAAATCAGCTATCAAGGCAACCTAAACAAAGAATCGCTTACTATTACAAGCATTCAAGCTACCCCGACCACTGCTGGCGATCTTACTAGAGTAGCCACTTACGATACAACAACGCCTACACTTATGACTAGCGTTAATGTTGACGGCGTAAATGCTCTGTCTGCTACAGTTACCCTTAGCGACGGTAGCCAAATTCACGTTACCAGCGGTTATTACGAAGTGGGCAAGAGCGTTCCTGTCACAACCCTAGCGACTGTCTATGATTCACTCGGTGGCAAACATGAAGTAACCTTGCTCCTTGATAAAGATTCTACCTCGGTCGACTCTAACTTAATAGCAGGTTCTGACGCAGACGCATCCTCTACTGGAACTGATTCGTCTGGTAACAAAATCTTCGACAATCGTTGGAGAATGTATATCGCGCCGGGTATTGGAGAAAAAGGTCCTGCTGATTCTTCTTTTACAAATGAATATACGCGCAGTGCCTCCAATACTCCTCCTAATCCTGAAGCTGACGGCTCCTCCACAGTCGGCACGATGAAAAATATCAACTATATTTACTTCAATGATAGAGGTGCGTTAATTTCCAACGGTCAAAGCGAGGCTGGCTCAATTTCCTTTGTGTATTCTGACGGTAACGGCGCGGCAGTTCAGCAGGCAGATATAAATCTTTCCGGCTTAACCCAATATGCCAGCGGTACAACTTCTTTCCCGACTACGAATGGCAACACTGCAGGTATCCTGCAAAGTATCGCGGTTGACGGTAGCGGCATTATCACCGGCACCTACACTAACGGCTTGACACGCGCAGAAGCTCAAATCGCCGTTGCACAGTTCACGAACTCCGCAGGTTTAACAAAAGTCGGCACGACGATTTATCAAGAGTCGAATAACTCCGGCGAAGCAAACGTCAAGACAATGAGCGACTTAGGCTTGAGCGTCGTTTCTTCCGCGCTTGAAATGTCTAATGTCGATCTTGCAAGCGAATTTGCAGATATGATTATTACTCAACGCGGTTTCCAAGCTAACTCGAAAATGACGACCGTAGCAGATGAAATGCTTGAAACTGTCGTCAACATGAAGAGATAATCTAGCAGATTTATGTTATAAAATTTATATCGCAAAAAAAATCCCGCCGAGCATTTCGACGGGATTTTTACTATCTCCCTAGTTCCTACAAAACGATATGCGCCATAACAAAGCCAACACAGCAACCGCTTATGACGCCGATTAAACCTGGAATCATGAACGAATGGTTCAAAATGTATTTGCCGATTTTAGTCGTGCCTGAGCGGTCAAAGCCGATACAAGCAAGGTCTGAAGGATAGGTCGGCAGGAAGAAGTAACCATAACACGCGCTGATAAATGACATGATAATTACAGGATCCATTCCGACACTTAAAGCCATTGGAAAGACAATAGCAATCGCCGCCGCCTGTGAGTTGACAAGTTTTGAAGTCAAGAACGCGATAATTGCAAATGCCCAAGGATAATCAGCAACCGCATTGCCTAAAAATTCTTTCAAGAAAGCCATATGTGCGCCGAAACAAGTATTAGCCATCCAAGCAACGCCATAAACTGAAACAAGCGCGACGATACCAGATTTAAAAACTTGACTGTTGCCAACATCTTTTGCCTTGACTTTGCAGATAAACAAAATTATCGCCGCAACCAAAAGCATAACCATCTGAATAACTGCAGTCATTCCAACAGCCTTCATGTTGCCTTTAGCGTCAGGGAAGTGAGGCAGAAGGTCAGGGAAGTTGCCAAGAACTGCAATAACAACAATGCCTGCAAAGAAAATATACATTGCGTGATAATAGCTTGCAGGAAGTTCCTTGCCGAGTAAAGATTCTGAGTCGCCATAGACATAAGCCTTGTTTTCAGGGTCTTTAATAAATGCTTGAAATTCTTCATCGTCAGCAAGTTCTTTACCGCGTCTGTAACTCCATAACGCCGCGAAAAACACGCCTAAACCTGTCGCAGGAATTGAAATTGCTAAAAGTTGCAAGACTGTGTAATTGTGTCCTGCCGCCGCCATAAATCCCACGATTGAAACTATTGCAACAGAAACCGGCGACGCACAAATTCCCATCTGTGACGCAACTGAAGAAACTGCCATTGGTCTTTCAGGTCGAATATTTTGTTTAATTGCAATGTCATAGATGATTGGAAACATTGTGTAAACAACGTGACCTGTTCCGCACAAGACAGTTAAAAACCAAGTCGTGAGCGGAGCCAAGATTGTTACGTGTTTTGGATTATTTCTTAAAAATTGTTCAGCGTACTTTAACATAACTGTCAAGCCGCCTGAAGTTTGCAGAAAGCCCGCACAGGTGACAACTGCCAAAATTGTGAGCATAACATCGATTGGCGGACTGCCTGGCTTGTAACCAAACACGAACACAAAAACTACAAGCCCAATGCCGCTTATGACCGCCAATCCGATACCGCCATGACGTACACCGACAAGCAAACACGCCAGCAGTACCAAAAAGCCTAAAGCCATTTCCATAAAAATCACCCTCTCCTAAAAATAAAAAATATTCTTGTGACGTGAATCACTATTACAAACTTATTCAATTTTTTTAATTCATTTCCTGCAGTTAAACGTTGCCTTGTATGAAAAAAATTTTTTTCAAAAAAAGTTCATGAAGTAATTACTTTATTTTTTTTGAAGTCAATGGTACAATGTTTTTGCTATGAAAAAGAAATTGAAAATTTTAACTTACGGCTGTCAAATGAATGTCGCGGAGTCCGA
>CAJONF010000055.1 GCA_905236665.1 uncultured Selenomonadaceae bacterium
ATTCGCTTTCAACTTACGCGCCGCTCTTAAAAAAAGATACTGGGCGCATTATTTGGACAAAATCTGCGCGAGAAATTCATAATTTAATTCGCGGCTTGTACGGAAATGCTTTTAGTTTTATTGACGATAAAAAATTTAAAATTTTTCGGGCAAAAATCGCTGAAAATGATTTCTCACTAGCTCCAGGCGAAATTAAAATCATTAATCAAAGATTTTTTGTCGGAACCGGAGATAATACGCTAGAAATTTTGGAAATTCAAGCTCCAAACTCCAAAAAACTAAACGCCGCAGAATTTTTGCGCGGAAATAAGGTCGGTGAACGCTTTTGGACGAACGAATAATCGCTACTAATGAACAATTTGGCGACGATTGGCAATATAGTTTGCGCCCGCGTCGATTATCCGAATATATTGGGCAGGAAAAAGCTAAAAAAAATCTCTCTATTTTCGTAAAAGCCGCTTTAAATCGTCGTGAAGCTCTCGATCACGTGCTTTTATATGGTCCTCCCGGTTTAGGAAAGACAACTTTGGCGGCAATTATCGCAAATGAACTCGCCGTCAACTTTCGACAAACTTCAGGTCCCGCTATCGAACGCGCAGGCGATTTAGCCGCGATTTTAACCAATTTACAGCCCCGCGACGTGCTTTTTATCGATGAAATTCACCGTTTGAGCCGACAAGTTGAAGAAATTTTGTATTCTGCCATGGAAGATTTCGCTTTGGATATAATTATCGGTAAGGGTCCCCGTGCTAAAAGTATTCGCGTAAATATTTCGCCGTTCACGCTGATTGGCGCGACAACTAAAGCCGGTGCACTTTCTCCGCCTCTTCGCGACAGATTCGGGGTAATTTCTCGCTTGGAATACTATTCTAACGATGCTTTGCTCGAAATTATCACTCGCGCCGCTGAAATTTTAAAAATTCCTATCGAATTTAACGGCGCACTAGAAATTGCTAAAAGATCTCGCGGAACACCCAGAATCGCAAATCGTCTTTTAAAACGCGTCCGAGATTTCGCGCAGGTCGAAAATTCTGCAAAAATCACCGATGAAATTGCAAATCGTGCGCTTTTTGCCCTCGAAGTTGACGAAAAAGGCTTAGATCATACCGATAGACGAATGTTAGACGCCATGATTAAAAAATTTCGCGGCGGTCCCGTTGGTTTGGAGACTATCGCCGCCTCAATCAGCGAAACTCGCGAAACTATCGAAGATATTTACGAACCTTACCTTCTGCAGCTCGGTTTTATCATGCGAACGCCACGCGGGCGCGTCGTTACGGAGGCGGGGTATCATCACATGGGCGTTAATTTCCCGAAAAAAGACGATTCCCCGTCACTTTTCGATTTTGAAGACTAAAAAACCCGTCGAAATTAATCGGCGGGCTTTTTTTTAGAATTTTTTAGCTCAGTTCGATTTGTTCACTAAAATTTTCGTCTGAAAGATCATTTTCACTGCTGGCAATCTGATATTCGATAACATTTGACTTCACGGCGCGAATAAATACCGTTAATTCCTCGTTTGGCTCGTCAATATTTATCGTAATTCGCTTTGCTTTTTGAATATTCATCTGATTTGATACGGCTTCGGGCAAATTTGTATAAAAAATATCAAAACTATCTCCCGCATCGATAAATGGATACCAAACGTCAAATTTCGTGTTTCTATCAAGAAAAGTTTTAAATTTGCGCTTTTTATTCCGTCCAACGTAAAAACCGAACGGAGTTTTCATCAAATCGGGCGTAATATGCTTAGTTTGAACATTTCCACCCGCTCGACTTAGCAAAAGTCCGAATGCAACGCCCGTTTTGCCGGTCGGAGCAGTTAAATCTGTGCGAATTTCTACGCCACGTTCTTTTTGTATTTTTTGCGCTAATTCTGAACCTAAAGCCGGATAAATTTTAAAATTCGGCGTTTTACCAACGAAATTAAACAAAATTTCCACCTGTGAACGCTCTCTGGCTCTATTTGTTGGGATTTTTTTTACGGTTTCACTCAAAACTATCTGGTCGTCAGCATTATCAATGTCGCCAAGCCAAACTTCCAGCCCGTTATTATCTCGCCGATAAATACTGCCGCTTTGCATAAAATAATCGTCTTTTAACTCATATCCGCTCTTCAATCTGCCATTTGCAAACGGATTTTCATCATCTGCAAGCCGAGTATCTTCTGCAGGTGAGAGATATTCCTCAAAAAGTTTTTGCACCAGCGGCGATTTTGATGAATTTCCCGCTAAAAATATCGAAATTTCGTCCAACTCGCGTATATTTTTTATTTTACGTAATGAATTTTTGCTATTTTTCTCAAAAGCTTCTTTCATTGAGATAAAAAAGTTATTTATGCCGGATTTTATCCTGTCGCGAATAATTTTTTGCAAATCTATACTTGCATCCATCTTAAAATCTTTAATTAAGCGTCCGTCGTCGCGAAAAAGATTAATTTCGATAAATCCGCCAGCCAAAATGTCAGCCGCCGCGTCTGATTCGGGATTTTCCCAAATCGGACGAATTTTTTCTATCAAAGTGTGCATATTTGCGTGAGCTTCTTGCGAATCTTTGATTAAAGCCTCACTTCCGGCGAAACTTTTTTTATCTGCCGCCCATGTGAACGGAATTTTTCCGCCGCCGTCCAAATTTATCAGTCGATCTTGATTAGATTTGAAAATTTCAAACGCCAAAAGCTTTAAAATGTTCTCGCCACCCAAAGTTCGGTCGCCATTTTCGCCAAAATGCGTCAAAACGTAATCATAACGATCATTTTGCGATTCGCGAAGAAATCCGAAGTCAAAATCTGTCGTTCCGCCGCCAAAATCGAAAACTGCGTAATAATTTTCCTCTTCGCCAGCCGGATCGAAGCCATATTCCTGCAAAGCTGTTATCGCATAAGCCGCCGCCTCACTTGCTCCCTCGCGAACGGAAAATTTCTTAATTATCGCATCGTTTGACAATAAAGCCGTCGGAAATGATTTTTTTATGCCATTTTCAAAGCTTTTTCTCATTTTTTCGCGAATTTCTTTGTCATAAGTTACCGGAAATGACAAAATATAGTTTAAAAAAATATGTTTTTCCTGCTGCATATTGTTAATGTAAAGTCCCAGGTAATAAGCGTAAATTTCGAGCGGATTTATCTCATCATCAGCCAAATCTGCGAACGGTGCAAGCTGTGTGATGAATTTTTTCTCATCTCTAAGCATAAATTGCGTTTTTGAGCCACACCAATACTTTAAATCAGTCAAAAAAGAGTAAAATTTTTCAGAACCGCCGCTAATCATGTTATCAAATGCTTCGTGAGAAACTTTTACATCGTTCCACTTTGTAAAAGGTCGTCCTTCGCGCCAATAATACGCCGTGAGGAAATTTTCTATGTCGATAAATTGAATTACGGTCGGATTTTCGTAATTTTCGGCGTTAAAACCATTTTTAAACGAGCCATTTCCGACTTGGAGCGGCAAAATCTGCGAAAATTCGTTTTCATAGACGACAACAGTACGACTTGTGCCAAAATCAATGGCGACAATGCCGGTTGAAACGTCCGTGGCGGGGTCGCGGGCAACAAAATTTTCTCCGAGCGCAATTTCCTTGCCGTTTTCGCTGTCGAAGTCCCATAAATCCCAATGCCCGCGATTAGGATCGAGTAAAATATTTTCGTCGTAAGGATCAAGCGCGGCGCGTTCGTTATCGCAGTTCAAAAGCAGATTTTTTAAGTTCGCGGCGAATTTTTTATCAACATTGCCGTCGAAATGTTTCAAATCGTCATCAGAAACGCGAACGGTGCTTAAAATTCTAGTCAAAGTAACATCACTCCAGAAATTTTTGGAAGGTTTTTTTATTTTATATTTAGTTCAGAAACGGCGAACAGCACGGCATTTCCGGAAATTTTAACGCGTTCGCCTGAAATTTCGCAGAAAAGTACGCCGCCACGCGCAGATGCCTGCCGAGCTTTGATAATTTTTTTGCCGAGGCGCGCCGACCAGTAAGGAGCGATAAGACAATGCGTGGAACCCGTGACGGGATCTTCGGGAATTTTTAATTTTGGTGCAAAAACGCGCGAAACGCAGTCAAAATCGTCACCGGCGGCGGAAATTGCTTGTGTTAAACCGTCAAGCGCGGCTAATTTCTCAAAATTCGGCTGAAAATTTTCTACAGCGTCTGCAGAATCCAAAATCATGAGCAAATCGCGAGCAAGATAAGCTTCAAGGACATTTGTTCCGACGGCGTCGCACATTTCTTCAGTAACGGGAATTTTTTTGGGGAAATAGGCGGGAAAATTCATTTCAAACAGATTTTTTTTGCGTTCTATGAAAAATTTTCCGCTCAAAGTTTGAAATTCGATGACAGAATCGTTTTTAAATTGCGTAAAGAGGACAAAAGCTGTGGCAAGCGTGGCATGACCGCAAAAATCGACTTCGGCGGCGGGCGTGAACCAGCGCAGATGATAAAAATCGTTTCTTTTGACTACAAAAGCAGTTTCTGACAAATTATTTTCCATTGCGATAGCTTGCATTAAATTTTCGGGCGGGAATTTATCTAAAACGCAGACCGCGGCGGGATTTCCGCTGAAAATTTTATCCGTGAAGGCGTCAACTATAAACTGTTTCACAAAAAAATCACTCCTGATAAAAATTTTTTTTGATTATAGCACGCATAAATTTAAAATTTCAAATACCGGCGAGATTAAAATCCGGAATAAATTTTTCATCAGCAGTTTTTCCGATTTGCACAAAACAATTTTTTATGCCGAGTTTAGCCGCGTGCTCAACGACAGAATTATATTCAAAGGTAGTGATCTTGCGGTTAATTTTTTTAAAATCGGCGGCATGAAAAATCGGCGTGTACTGATTCATCAGGCTGATAAAAATTTCGTTGCCAAAATTTTCGTAAAGCCAATCGACAATTTTTATGGCGTCGCGTCTGAAATTCGGCAAAATTAAATGGCGCACAATCACTCCGCGAACCAAAAGTCCTTCTTTAATCTGCGCGGCACCGACAAGTTCAAACATTTTTTTTATGGCGGCGGCGGCTGTAGAAAAATAATTCGGCGCGGCGGAAAAAGTTTTTGCGGTCTCATCATCAAAATATTTTAAATCTGGCAGAAAAATATCCACGCGCCCGCGCAAAAGTTCCAACGTTGAAATATTTTCGTAAGCATTGGAATTCCAAACGATCGGGAGTTTTAATCCGCCGGCTTTAGCAATATCAATCGCCGCGCAAATTTTTTCAGTGTAATGCGTCGGCGTAACGAGTTCGATATTTGCCGCGCCGCGCTGTTGTTGCTCAATAAAAATTTCTGCAAGCCGTTCAATAGAAATTTCTGCGCCATAATTTTTGTGACTGATTAAAAAATTTTGGCAGTAAACGCATTTCAAGTTGCAGTGTGAAAAAAAAATCGTGCCTGCACCATTTTGACCGACAAGACACGGCTCTTCCCATTTGTGCAGACTGACCAGAGCAACGCGCAAATTTTCTCCTGCGCCGCAAAAGCCCAAATGATTCACACGGTCGACGCGGCAAAATCTGGGACAAAGTTCACATGGTTTCATAAAATTTTTACCTCAACAAAAAAAAACAGGCAACCATTGGTCGCCCGCTTTTTATTTATGAATTCGATTTGATTTTAACTCGCCTCTCAATTATAGCGACGCATGGGAGCAGCCGCTTGAATTGCGCTTTCATATTCGATACCGCTGGGCACATACAGGATAATTTTTCTTGAAACCATCTCCGCCTTGCCGTTTATCATATACACAGCACCGATAACGAAATCCCCAATGCGCTGTTGCTCACTGTCGTCCACGCCCTCGAAGTTCACGATAACCGCATTTCTTTTTAACAAGTCGTCTGCGATTTGTTTGCACTGGTCGTCGTATTTTGTCGGCGCATAAATTTTCATTGTGAGTTGCGGAGTTTTAACTACTGCCAAGCTGGGTCTTACTGAAGTTTCTGAACTGTACGCTTCATAACGAACGCCGTCCATACTCGTAACGCCGTTATCGGAGGTGCTCACCATGCCGCCATTACGTGTGAAAGTCATTGAACCGCCGCTGAAATTTTGCGCGAAACCGCTACCAGCCGCCGCTTGTTTTTCTGCCTGAAAAGTTTGTGCGGCAGGTTGCGCCACCTGCGGAGCCTGTTTAGGTTGTTCAGCTTTAGGCTCTTCTGTTTTGGTTTCAGCTTTTTTTGCCTCTTTAAGCTCTTCTTCTTCCTCTACAGGTTCTAACGGCATAATAACATCCGTGAGTTTCCTTATCCAGTCCATCAATATCATAAACAATCGCGCCCTTCCGATTTTTGTTTGCTCACTTTAAAGCATATTCATTCTAACACAGCGTTTCACAAATTGCAAAGACTTTTTTCAAGTTTTTTTCAGTTGACGATTGCCGATAAAAATTTTTTAAACGGAAGAATTTTCGCGAATTAATTTTGCCCAGTGAGGAAATTTAAAAATGCTTCAGTATCTGCCGGTGCCCAATGATTATTTCCGCCGTGACCTTTAACTTTTTGGCAAGTAACGTCAAAAGTTTTTTCGGATTGGAAAGAAATTTCGTTGATATATTTTTCAATCGCAGTCACCGCGAGTTTTTGAACATCGGGATTTTCTTTAAGCTGTTTATCGTCCGCGCCATCCGCCTTTAATTTGCCGACCATGCCGATTAAAGCAATAAAGTCGTCATTACTTGCCGCCGTTCGCGCAGAATTGCTTTGATCAATGGGCGTGGTTGTTATCTCGACAACCGGGCGTTCAGGATCATCTTTTTTTAGCGTCGTTGTAAAATTTATTTTCCCTTGCAACTTATCGAAATAAATTTTCGTGAGCTGTTGTGCACTGTCATTACTTAGCGGAGCGATTCCGTCCATAGATTCAACAAATCTGTTAGCCATAACGTAGCAAATTTCTTTTTTGTCATCTTCTACGAAACCCGCCGCCGATAAATCGTCACTGTTGCCGGTCATGGCTATTTGCGCGTAGGCAAGAATCGCTTTATCGGGACTGCCGATAACTTTTTCTTCACCGCAACCGCAAATCAACAGAGCCGCAAAAGTCACCGCGCAGATAAAAATTTTTCTGAACATAAAAAAATTTCCTCCTTCCTGCTCGCCCGAATTATATCAAAAAATCTTTTGCTTGCAACTTTTTATTGATAAATTTTTGCACGGCAATTATACTGGCGCGGGAGGTTTTGCACTTGGAAACAAAAAAATTATTTCGCGGCTTTTGGTCGCTGTTCAAAGGTTATTGGTCTAGTGAGGAAAAGTGGAAGGCTCGCGGACTTTTGGCGGTCGTCATTACAATGAATTTTGCAATGGTTTATCTTCTTGTTCAGCTCAACGAGTGGTACCAAATTTTTTGGGACGCGCTGCAAAATTACGAGCAGGAAAGATTTTTCCCGTTGCTTGGGCGATTCAGTGCCCTTGCATTTATTTACATAATAATTGCGGTTTACGCGGTGTATTTGCGGCAGATGTTGCAAATAAAATGGCGCACGTGGATGACAAACAATTATTTGCGAGCGTGGATGGGCGGACAAATTTATTACCGGCTACAGGACGCAACAGACAACCCCGACCAGCGTATTTCCGAAGACATCGGGCAATTTGTCAACTTGTCACTCGCCTTGCTCATTGACTTTTTAAAACAGCTGACGACTTTGGCGGCGTTTGGCGTGGTGCTTTGGAATTTAAGCGGCACGTTCGCGTTTACGGTCGGCGGCATGGAAATTGTCATTGCGGGCTATATGTTTTGGTTCTCGCTCATTTATTCGGGAATCGGAACGGTTTTGGCTCACAAAGTCGGACGCAAATTAATCGCGCTGAATTTTGACCAGCAGAAATACGAGGCGGACTTTCGTTTCAGCATGATGCGCGTTCGTGAAAATTCCGAGAGCATTGCGTTTTATCGCGGCGAACCTGCCGAGCTTGAAGGCTTTAACTTAAAATTTTCTTCCGTCATAAAAAATTATTGGCAGCTGATGAAAAAGACAAAGCATTTAAATTTTTACGCGAACGGCTACGCACAACTGGCTGTCCTGGTGCCGTATATCATGGCTTATCCCAGATATTTTGCAAAAGAAATTCAGTTGGGCGGGCTTATGCAAATTTCTTCGGCGTTCGGGCGCGTGCAGGACGCTTTGAGTTTCTTTGTCAATTCATACGACACGCTGGCAACTTTGGCGGCGGTCATCAATCGTCTTGCGGGCTTTACCGAACATATGAACGACGCAAAAAAAATTCAGAGCAAAGTCACAACGTCAACCGCTCCCGATTTAAAAATTTCCGCACTAAATGTTGCACTGCCCACGGGACGCGAACTCTTGAAAAAACTTTCTCTCGAATTGCAAAATTCTAAATCGTTGCTGGTTACAGGCTCGTCAGGTTGCGGGAAATCGACGTTGCTTAGAACTTTGGCGGGGATTTGGTCGCACGCATCAGGAGAAATCGCCTTGCCGCAAAATTCCCGCGTGATGTTCCTGCCTCAAAAACCTTACCTGCCGCTGGGAACACTGCGCCGCGCATTAATCTATCCCGCCGCTGAAAAAGACGCGCCGTCCGACGAACTTTTGAAAAAAATTTTGCAGACGGTAGAATTGCCCGCGCTGGTTGAAAAATTGGATACGGCGGACGATTGGAGCAGGATATTATCGCTGGGTGAACAACAACGTTTGGCATTTGCACGAGTTTTATTAAGCGCACCCGATTATATTTTCCTAGACGAGGCAACAAGCGCATTGGACGAGCCAAGAGAAGTTGAAATGTATAATCTCCTGCGCGAACAGTTGCCAAAAGTCACAGTGGTGAGCGTGGGACATCGTTCGACGTTGTTTAAATTGCACGACGTGGAATTGAATTTGGACGGCGCAGGCAATTATAAAATTCGCGAACTCGAACGATGATTAAAAACTCTTCCTTGACGGAAAATTTTTCTTATGTTAAACTGCGTCAATCTTAACCTGGGCGCAGTTCTTCGATACTCCGACGCGGACTTCGCTCTCGGAAAAATTTCTACGCAGGAGGAAAGAAACAGTTAAAGAAAAGTTCTAAAAAGCTAAAAAATTTATAAGGAGGTGAAATCTGTTACTGAAAATTTTTATGTTGCCCAATGAATTTACTTGCGCTATAATCCTAACTGTACCCGTTCGTTAGCGGGGAATTTAAGCCTGTGGAGCGTCACA
>CAJONF010000056.1 GCA_905236665.1 uncultured Selenomonadaceae bacterium
AATTGTGTCGCAAGTGGCGAATTGTTCGCTGAAATGGCATTGTTTGACGGCGCAGAATTTATTTTATCGGCGTTGGGAGTGCGGAATTCCGACTTCGCCCGTTTGCAACGCGAATTGTTTAGGTTGTATCTCGTTGCAGGCGGCTGAATGTTGTCCAAGTCCGCAAAGTCGAATAAATTTTGTTCCCAATGTCGAGGAAATCGCGGAAATGGGTATTTATCACCTGAATCACGCTGAAGACGCGATAATTAGTTTCGGACAGGGTTGCGAGGGTGAACCGAGCTTGCAATACGAAAATATTTCCGCCGCGATTAAAAAAATTCGCGAAAAAACTCTGCGCGGGCAAATAAATATCAATACAAACGCCGGATTTACGTTCGGAATAAAAAAAATCGTCGATTCCGGCTTAAATTCGATGCGCGTTTCGATTATCAGCGCGAACGACGAAAATTATCAAAAATATTACCGAGCAAGTTATAATTTGGACGCCGTGAAGGATTCAATTCGCTATGCATTGGCTAAAAATATTAATGTTTCGCTGAATTTGCTTTATATGCCTGGTTTTAATGACAGAACCAGCGAATTTGCCGCGTGGAAAAATTTTTTAGCTGATTTACCTGTGCAAATGATTCAAATCCGGAATTTAAACTACGATCCGGACGAATTTTTTAAAATCATGCCACGCGATAAAGACTTCATGGGCACGAAAGAATTTCTGCGCGAACTTAAAAATTTTTCTGCGATTGGAAACTTCAGCCACTATTTAGCGTAAAAATTTTTTTCACAAACTACGCGCTCAATCCCCTTGTAATTTAAAATTTAGTTGTTTATAATGCGCCCGAAAGGAGATGTTTTAAGTGGTAGGATATACATTGCGCCAAGAGCGCGAGCGGCAGAATTTATCCATCAATGACATCGAGCAGGGCACGAGTATTCGCGCACTTTATATAGAGGCAATCGAGGCGGGCGAATACGATAAATTGCCCGGAACGATCTACGCGAAGGGTTTTGTTAAAAATTACGCGAAATTTTTAGGTCTGGATACCGAATCCGTCGCAAAAGAATTCGCAAATGATTTGGCAGAACTTTCTGCTGACGCGGCGGCAAATACTCCCGTTGAAACTGAAAATGCCGAGCCAGTTCCCGAAAAAAAAGTTGAACCTAAACCCATAAAACCAGAAAAGAAAATGCCCGGCTATTCTATTCGATCGAAAAATCGCAGTTCGTCGGGGCTTTTGATTGTGGCGGCAGTAGTTTTAATCGCGGCAATAGCCGGCGGCGTGTGGTCATGGCTCTCAAATTCTGATTCAGACGTTGCCACGGTTAATCCGCCCGTTCAACAAACTCAACCCGCAGTAACAGAACCGGTTGTTGAGGTTGAGACGGAAAATCCCGAACCTGTTGCCAAAGCTAATCCCGCGCCGAAAAATGACGCCGTAATTGTTCAAGCGCGTTTCAATGACAGTTGCTGGACACTTGTCACGGTCGACGGTGCTGTCGTTCAAGAAGGAATAATCGAGGGCGGACAAACTCTTTCGTGGGAAGGTAAAGAAAAAATTAATTTCCGTCTGGGCAATGCCGGCGCAGTAGAATTTTTTCAGGGCGGCAAAAGTTTAGGTATTCTTGGCGGCGTGGGCGATGTCGTCGATAAAACTTTCACGCGCAGTTAATTTATCAATCGTGAAAAATGAATCCCCGACTCACAATGAGCCGAGGATTTTTTAGTATAAAGCAGGTGTAAATTTTGAGCAAAAGTTTAGCATTAATTTTCGTTGGTATGGCGGGCGTTTTTTGGGCAAGTTCGGGCGTGGCAGTTCAAGATTTTTTTTCAAACTCAACAAAAAACGCGATAGAACTTACAAATATCCGAATGTGTATGGCGGGCGCGATATTAATTCTGCTTGCAATGCGCCGGAAAAACTTTTCTATATCTCTGGGCTTGCTCAATCGTCGTCCGCGCTTTTGGTTAGACGTGGTAATTTACGGGATACTTGGCGTAGTTTTTATGCAGTTCACCTACTTTCAAGCAATATCAATCGGCGGGGCGGCTGCAACAACCGTAATAACTTATGCGTGTCCGGCAATGGTTGTGTTATGGGAATCGCTTTATCACAGAAAATTTCCTAAACGCGGCGAAGTTATCGCGGTTGTTTTGGCTATTAGCGGAGTATTTTTATTGGTCACGGGCGGCAATATGACAAAAATTTTGGTGCCGCTCGGTTGCGTAGTGTGGAGTTTATTAAGCGGCGCGGCGTTTGCATTCAGCGCGATTTTCCCAAAACATTTATTTGCCAGAAAAATTGATCCGTATTTTTTAACGGGCGTGGGAATGTTTATCGGCGGACTGTTTACGTTTTCGCTGATAGATGATAAAAATTGGTTGCCATTTTTTGCGCCGGAAGTTTTATTCGACGTGACGTGGATAATAATTTTCGGGACGGTAGCGGCATTTTTGAGTTTCAACGCAGGCTTAAAATTTTTAACGCCGGAAGAAGCCTCGATAACCGCAACTACAGAGCCGGTCGCGTCGGTTATTATCAGCTGGATAGTTTTCGGCACGACTTTTGGTCTCGTCGAATCAATCGGAATAATTTTGGTAATTCTGGCAATAGTTCAATCAGGAGTTAGGAGTTAAAAATTATGAGACTTTATATAGCTGAAAAGCCGTCAATGGCGCGTGAACTTGCCGCGTGTTTAAAAAATCCGCAAAAGGGTAGCGGCTTTATAAAAACTTCGGGCGGCATCGTGACATGGTTATTTGGTCACGTGTTGCAACAAGTAGAGCCGGACGCTTACGACCCGAAATATAAATCTTGGCGCGCAGAAGATTTGCCGATTGTCCCGAAAAATTGGAAACTGGAAATAAATCCCGCGACCGCTACGCAATTTCAAATCGTCAAGCAATTAATCAGCCAGGCTGATGAAATTATTCACGCGGGCGACCCCGACCGTGAAGGTCAACTGCTTGTCGATGAAGTTTTAGATTTCGTCGGCAACACAAAGCCTGTTAAAAGAATTTTGCTTAACGCCTTGGACAAAACTAGCATACTTCGCGCCATAAAAAATATCCGCGACAACGCAGAATTTTTCAACCTTAAACAATCTGCGCTTGCCCGCAGTCGAGCAGATTGGCTAATCGGCATGAATCTTTCACGAGCGTACACACTGGCGGCACGGCGTCATGGTTATGATGTAGTTTTGCCGATTGGGCGCGTGAAAACTCCGACGCTGGCTTTGGTTGTTCGCCGTGAACGAGAAATAAAAAATTTTAAGCCCGTGAACTTTTATAACATTCGGGCGACCTTCACGCATGAAAACGGCGAGTTTATCGCGCAGTTCAAACCTTCAGAAAAAATGTTGGAATTGCCAGCCTTTGACGAGGAAGGACGACTGATTGATAAAAATTTCGCCAAAAGGTTGCAAGAAAATTTTTCAGCCGCGCCGTTTGACGGAAAAATTTCTTCTTATAAGACGACAGAAAGAAAAGAATCTCAACCGTTGCCATTTTCGTTATCAGATTTGCAAGTTGCGGCGGGCAAGGCTTTTGGTTACAGTCCGCAACAAGTGCTAGACGCCGCGCAGAGTCTTTACGAAAAAAAATTGACGACTTATCCGCGTTCCGACTGCAAATTTTTGCCGACAACGCAATTTAAAGACGCGCCGATAATTTTAAAACATTTAAACAGCACTTACGACAACACGTTAAAAAAATTGGTCACACACGCCACCGCCACGATTAAAAGCCGCGCTTGGAACGATAAAAAAATTTCGGCACATCACGCGATAATTCCCACTCGAAATCCGCTGAATATGCAATTAACGCCAACCGAGCTGAACATTTATAATCTTATCGCGAAAAATTATGCCGTGCAATTTTATCCCTTTCACGTTTACGACGAAACGATCGTCACCGTAAAATATAAAGAAGAAATTTTCACAGCACGTGGCAAAATTATTAAGGAGCTGGGCTGGCGAAAATTTTACATCACGCCGAAAATTAAATCCGACGACGAAAGCGATACTCTCCTGCCGAAAATGAAGATCGATGACGACGTTGCTTATAAAGAATCTGAATTAAAAGAAGGTACCACGACTCCGCCAGAAAAATTTTCTTCGTCAAGTTTGGTGCAGGGCATGAAAGATATTCATAAGTACGTTAAAAATCCCGACGCGAAGAAACAGCTCAAGGACGTTTACGGAATCGGCACCGAGGCGACGCGGGCGGCGATTATCGACGATTTGATTCAGCGCGGCTTTTTAAAAGTTGTCAAGAAAAATTTAAAACCGACCGAGCGAGCTTATCTGCTTATTGATATCCTGCCTGACGAAATGATTTTTCCCGATGCCACAGCCATTTGGGAAGATAAACTTCACTCAATGAGCGAGGGCGACGGCACGCTTGAGGATTTTTTGGCGGGACAAGTGAAATTTATGAGCAAACTGATTACGGCGGCGAAGAATGCTAAATTTGCCGACGCTAAAAATATTTTTAAATGTCCGAATTGCGGCTCCGCGCTGGTTAAACGTAAGGGCAAGAATGGCGAGTTTTGGGGCTGTGCAAATTATCCGGAATGTAAGGCGGCGTTTGATGATGACAAGGGCAAGCCGGTCTTTGATAGGAAAAAATTTTCAGAGCGGTTGATTAAAAGCGGTGCGCCAAAATGTCCGAGTTGCGGCGGTGCACTGGTTAAACGTAATGGCAAGAATGGTGAGTTTTGGGGCTGTGCAAATTATCCGAAATGTAAAACAACATTTGACGATAAGGACGGCAAGCCGGATTTTGACGGCAAAAAATTTCAACGCGCCGCTGATTTTAATTCCGACGAATTCGAGCAGATAATTTCTTCCAGCAACTTCAACTAAAAAAATTTCCCCGTCACGAAGACGAGGAATTTTTTATTTACAAAATTTTTTTAACTGCATAAGATAAGCTTCGGCGAGCAAACGTAAATTCGCGTTCGATTTCAATCGCTTGTGAAAGTCCGCGCCCATTTCAATCATCGCGAAAATTTTTTGTTCAGAAATTTTTATTTTTCTTAACCGCGCCGCTAAATCAGAGTTATGCGGCTCCAAAACTTCTGCAAAGCAAATGTCGCGTAAAATTTTTTGCACGTGCATTAAAAAATCCGTAAACTTTTCCCGTGACCAATCGGCAAAATCTGCGCCGTGTTTGAAAATTTCTTC
>CAJONF010000057.1 GCA_905236665.1 uncultured Selenomonadaceae bacterium
AAGAAAGGAGTACTCATGAAAATTTGTTTATTAATTAAAGATTTTGCCATGGGAAAAAAATTTTTACCCGACGGACGCCCGACAAAAAGCGGCGGAGAAATTCACGGCGAAAACCACGCGTTGCAACTGATAAAACTTGGTCATCACGTCACGATTATGGCTAAAAAAAGATTTTTCTTTACAAAAGCACGCGAAAATTTAAATGGAATTGATTTAGTTCGTTTGCACCCGCCATTTCGCTGGCTGGAAATTTTTTTGCGACTTTTAACGACTCATCGCGACATTGACGCATTTTATATCATCGGAACGCCGAAATTTTCCATTTGGGCGATACTTTTTGCCCGAATTTTTAAAAAATCTGTCACACTTGCTTTAACCGGCAAAGCTGAGATTTTTAGCGCGTCAAAAGGCTGGAGAAATAAAATTTTGGCAATGTGCACGCATTATGTCGCGACAACTAAAGAAATTCGCGACGGATTTATAAAAAATGGCGGTATTTCTCCCGAAAAAATTTCAATTCTGCCGCACGGCATTGATACGAAAAAATATCCGCAATCAAACGAAAAAATTCGCCGAAAATTAAAAATTTCTCACGGAATTGACCAAAATTGCAAAGTTTTACTGTTTTGTGCGCGGATTGTGCGCGATAAAGGCGTTGATACGCTACAAGATGTGTGGAAAATTCTCCATAAAAAATACCCCGACGCAGTGTTATTCGTCGTGGGCGGCGGTTTGAATGAATTATTAGAAGAATTACGAAAAACTTCCGCAGAATTGGAAAATTCCATAAAAATTATCGGCGAAGTGGACGCTCCACAAGAATTTTATCGGCTTTCGGACGTTTATATCTTCCCTTCGCGCCATGAAGGCTTGCCAACGTCGCTACTTGAAGCAATGGCGAGCGGTCTCCCAGCCGTTACGAGCGATATTGGCGGTTGCGAGGACGTAATTTTTAATGGCGAGAACGGTTATCGCGTTTATTCCGAGGACGCGGCGGCTTTTGCAGAAAAAATTTCAATTTTGTTTGAAAATGACGAGCAAAGAAAGATTTTTGGCGAGCGAGCGGCTAAATTAATTCGTGAAACGTGCGATTTTTCGATTGTAATTCCAAAATTAGCAAAAATTATCGGATCTTAAGCTTTTACAATTTGTGCAACGCTCTCGATGTGTGAAGTAAACGGAAACATATCGACAGGGCGTATTTTTTTTGTTTTATAACCAAATTCTTCTAAAATTTTCAAATCACGGGCTAAAGTTGCAGGATTACACGAAACATAAATGATTTTTTCGGGATTCATGGCGGAAAAAGTCTCCAAAACTTTTTTATCGCAACCGGCACGCGGCGGATCAACTATAACGACATCAACAGGCTCAAAAATTTTCGGAAGAACTTTTACAGCGTCTCCAACAATAAATTCAGCGTTTTTTATGTGATTTTCGCGAGAATTTTTAATTGCATCGGCAATAGCGGAGGAAACAACTTCAATTCCGATAATTTTTTTAGATTTTTTCGCCATAAACAAAGAAATTGTTCCTGTTCCGCAATAAGCATCAATAATCGTTTCGTAACCGTGCAAATCGGCAAAATCTAGCGCGGTTTTATAAAGAATTTCGGCTTGAACAGTATTTACTTGAAAAAATGAACGCGCCGAAATATTAAAAATAAAATCGCCAATTTTGTCGTGAATCGTTGGTTTTCCGTATAAAATTTTCATTTCGCGCCCTAAAATTACGTTATTATGATAAGTTTGCACGTTTTGTTGAATACTTGTGACGTTCGGCAATTCTTTTATTAAATCGCGGACAAAATTTTTTTCGTTAGGAAAATTTTTCGTCGCAGTGACCAAAACAATCATAAATTCGCCGTTAAAACCGACTCTACCCATGATATGACGCAAAAAACCGCGGTGAGTGTCCTCATTATAGGGTTGAATGTTAAATTTTTTAGCGATTTTGCGGACGGCGGCGAGAATTTTATCATTTTGCGCGTTTTGAATCATGCAAGCTTGAGTATCGATAATTTTATGACTTCCGCGAGCATAACAACCGATTTTTAGGTTTTTTCCGACGGGAAATTGCATTTTATTGCGATAACGGAGCGGATTTTCCATGCCGAGCGTGTCTAAAATCTCAACGCCGTTAATTTTTCCGATTCTTTCCAGCGCGTCGACAATTTGCTGACGTTTCCACTTTAATTGCGCGGGATAACTCAAATGTTGCAGTTGACAGCCGCCACAATCTTTATAAAGCGGACAAAAAGGCTCAATTCGCTCTAAAGACGGCTTTAAAACCTTAATTAATCGTCCGATCGCATAATTTTTCTTAACAATTTCAATTTCTGCAAGAATTTCTTCGTTTGGAATTGCTCCTTCAACAAAAACGACGAGTTCGCCGAGTTTTCCGACGCCCTCGCCGCTTGAACCGAGTCCATTAATTTTAATTTGTTGTGGCATTTCGCATAATCCTCAAATCTTCATTTAGTTGGTTTTTTAGTTCATCAACAGACGAAAAAATCTTTTCATCGCGAATTTTTGAGATAAAACTGACGAAAATTTCTTCGCCGTAAATATTTTTAGTGAAATTATCGATAAAAACTTCCAAACGACGCTTTGCAACTTTAAAAGTTGGATTGTCTCCGACATTTGCAATACCATTATAAAAATTTTTGCGAACTTTTACACGAACGACGTAAACTCCGTTAGGTAACATGGCTTTTTTGTAGGAAATTTCGAGATTTGCAGTAGGAAAACCAATTTTTCTGCCGCGTTTATCACCATTTACGACTTTTCCAGCGTAAGTGAAGTTTCTTCCGAGTAATTGATTAGCAGAAATTAAATCGCCCGCCGCGATTAACGCCCGAATTCGCGTGCTGCTGACAATTTTTCTATCGACGTTAAAAGATTGACAAACTTCCGCTTTAAAACCGTAATTTTCGCATTCACGGAGCAACAATCGCCCATTTCCGCGCCCAAAACGCCCAAAAGTATAATTTGGACCCGTAACAACGTAAGTTGGAGCAATTTTTTCCTGCAAAAGTTCCAAAAATTCTTCTGGGGACTTCTTACTAAATTCTTTTGTAAAAGGGATTTCAATTAAAACATCAATTCCCATTGCCGAAAAAATTTCTCGGCGTAAATTTTTACTTCCAATCATCAAAGGCGCGTCATTTGGAGCAATAATTGTTAGCGGGTGATTGGAAAAAGTAAAAATAATGGCTGTTCCGTCGATTTTTTTTGCAATTTCGATAGCGTGATTGATAACGCTGGCGTGACCTAGATGAACTCCGTCAAACATACCCAATGCAACGACCGGACGCGGATATTTTTTCGTTAAGCCGCTAATTTTTTTTACAATCTCCAAAAAATCACCTCGTTTTTTATTTTTATGGAAAAAATTTTTCTAAAATCTTAATTAATCCTTTAAAGCGGCGCGAATTGCGGAAATTTCTTGTGCGGTGAATAAACCTTCGGGCGATTCGCGAATCATTATGTCATTTAAACGCGTTTTTAGCGTTTCTAAATCGATTGGCGGCGTCGCTTCGATGGCTGACATACTAATTGTTTGCGTTTGCGCGTCTGCATAGCGTTGAGTTTTGCGAATTATTGTTTCGACCCGCTCGCGATTTTCATTTCCGATATTTGGCGGCTTTAACATATGCATTTTTAGCTGTTCTTCGACAGATTCTTGTTCTAATTCTTTAAAACGCAGATGAATTGCCTCAGAATTGAAATTTTCTTCTTCGATTGTGCGCAAAATCTCAAGAATATTGTGATACGATTGCCAATTTCTGTCCAAACGGTCAATATCTTTTTGATAAGCGGCATACCATTCGCCGAAAATTTTCTGTTGCTCCTGCAATTCTTCACGCTGTGCACGAGTAATTTTTTCTTTTTGTACTTGTCGACCATGAATAAACGCGCTTACACTAAAAACAATGAGCAACAGCGTACAAATTGCTAAAAATCCTTTGCGTGTTGGCGAAAATTTATACAAAATTGCTATTGAAACGACTGCCGCCGCAATTAAGAGTAGATAAATCATTTTAAAATTAAATCGCGTCCAATTTCATAAGCCGTCGCGCAATCTTTAGGGAAAATTTCTTCTCTGTAAGCAAATTTTTCTTCCGGATTAAAAATTGAGCTTTCATAACGCGAATAATCTTTAAATTGCACGGTGTTATAAGCGCAAAGAACTTCAGGCTTAATGCCCAAAATCATTTCGGTGAACGTCGTATAACTCGCAAGGCGGTCATTCATTTTGTAATGGCGAAATTGTTCGGCGTTCATGTTCATGGTAAGAAAATACGCGCTCGGAATTTTTTTCGGCAGGACGGAGGGAATTTCCAAGCTGTAAATCGTGTTTGAGAAAAAAAATCTCTCAATAAACGCGACCATATTCGCAGAAAAATTCATGTAATAGACGGGCGTGCCGAAAATAATTGCGTCGGCATTTCTAGCTTTTTCTAAAATTGGTGAAAGGTCATCTTTCATGGCGCAAGAACCGTGCGGACGGCTTTTCAGCTTACAAGCAAAACAACTCGTGCAACCTTTAAAATTCAGCGAATACAGATTAACAATTTCCGCCGATGCGCCCGCATCTTGTGCACCTTGCAGAGCCCTTTGCAAAAGTTGAGCAGTATTTCCATTTTTACGCGGACTTCCGTTAATTGCGATTAAATTTTTCACGAGAAAACCTCCTAAATTTTATTTTAAAGCAATTACGGCGGCGATTCTCCCAGTTCTGTCGAAATTTTTATTTTTTGCGGCGCGATATGAGAAATACCACGCATTTTGACAGCAAGTACATTCACCCGCCACGTCGATATTTTCTTCAGGCACGCCAATTTCTAAAAGTTGCAGAACATTTGCCCGCCACAAGTCTAAAAAAATTTTCCCGTCGCGATTTATAAGCAATTCTTCGTAATTTTTCGGGAAAACTTCCTTGCATTTATCCATAACTTCGCCGCCGATCGCATAACAGCACGCTCCAATAGAAGGCGCGATACCAATTAAACAATTTTTAGGTTGCGTGCCGAATTCTGCATACATTTTTAGCAAAGTTTTAGCGGCAATTTTCTTTAAAGTACCTTTCCAGCCGCCGTGCGCCAATCCAATCGCAGAATTTTTCACATCAACAAAAAAAATTGGGACGCAATCGGCAAAACAGAGCATGAGCGGCAAATTTTTTACGTTTGTGATGAGCGAATCGGTTTCCGGTATAGAATCGGCATAATTTTCACAACCACAGCCGCGAAAATTTTCATCAACGCGAAAAATTTTATCGCCGTGAACTTGATTTGGCGTGACAATATCCGAAATTTTAAATCCGAGCGATTGAATAAATTTTTTTCTGTTAGCAATAACGTCCGCAGGTTTGTCGCCGACGTGCAACGCAAGATTTAAGCTTTCAAAAGGCGGCTTGCTCACTCCATTTAGGCGCGTAGACACCGCGTGAGTAACCAAATCTTCAGGAAATGTGGAAAATTTTCCGTGCCAAAGATTATTTTCCGTTCGTTTTAAAAAATAACTCATAAAAACCTCCTGCGATGAAAAGTTTTGCCGTATTCTACTACAAATTTTTTTTGTAGACAAGATTGTTAGTGGTGGCTACAATTATCAGCGCGGAGGCGAATTATTTTGCTTAATATAAAAATTTTCGGGATTGTGCAAGGTGTCGGCTTTCGTCCGTTCGTGAAAAATCTTGCCGATGATAATAAAATTTTAGGAACCGTCGCCAATCGCGGCTCTTACGTTGAAATTTTTGCTCAAGGCTCCGACTTTGATTTGAAAAACTTTTTACACGCGCTCCAAACTAAAAATCCGCCGCGTTCTGCGATTTTAAAGATCGATGTCAATCATTTGCCCGATAAAAATTTTCCTGACTTCCAAATTATCGAAAGTGTTCACGAGTCGGGAGATATTTTTGTTTCGCCGGACATTTCTATCTGCGATAAATGCGCCGAAGAGCTTTTTAATCCTAAAAATCGCCGCTATTTGCACCCTTTTATTAACTGCACGGCTTGCGGAGCGCGTTTAACCATAATGAAAAATATGCCTTACGACCGCGAACGTACTTCCATGAGCGATTTTCCCATGTGCGACGCTTGCAAAGCTGAATATTTTGATAAAAATTCGCGCAGATTCGACGCTCAACCGATTTGTTGCAACGATTGCGGTTGTGAAGTCTATATTTTAGGAAAAAATCTGCGCGGACATGACGCAATTAAATTTGCTAGAAAAATTTTGGTGAGCGGCGGAATTGTCGCGATAAAAGGTATCGGCGGCTTTCATTTGGCTTGCGATGCGCGAAATTTTAATGCTGTTCAACGCCTGCGCAACTCAAAAATTCGTCCGACCAAACCTTTTGCCGTCATGTTTAGGAATATTTCTGCAGTTAAGCGCGAATGTTTTTTATCAGACGCCGAAAAATTATTTTTAGACAGTCCGCAGAAACCGATTGTTTTACTAGGAACTAGGAACTGGGAACTAGGAACTAGTATTGCTGAAAATGTCGCGCCGAATATTAATAAATTGGGCGTTTTACTGCCTTATACGCCTTTGCATATGCTTATCTTCGATTTTCCCGACGAAATTACAGATTTTCCGGACGCTTTGATTATGACTAGCGGAAATCCTTCCGGCGTCCCGATAACCATTGATGACGACGACGCATTGAAAAATTTCGACTACTGCGACGCCATTTTGAGCCACAACAGAAAAATTTTGCTCCGCGCTGATGATTCTGTCATGGATTTTATCGAAAATAAGCCGTCAATGGTGCGCAGAAGTCGTGGATTTGCTCCGCTCCCGTTTTTTTACGATTCAAAAAATAAAAAATCCGTTCTGGCGATTGGCGGCGAATTAAAAAATACTTTTTGCCTAGCAAAGAACAATTTATTTTATATTTCGCCTTATATCGGCGACGTTAGCGACATTAGGACGGTCGAAGTGCTCGAAAAATCGATAAAACGTATGGAAAATTTGCTTGAAATTAATCCCGAAGCCGTTGCTTGCGATTTGCACCCGCGTTATCAAACAACCGCGCTTGCCGAAAAAATTTCTAAGGAATTGGACGTACCGTTGATTAAAATTCAGCACCACTACGCGCATATTTTGAGTTGCCTCGCGGAAAATAATCATCACGACGAAGTTATCGGCGTTTCTTTTGACGGAACGGGCTACGGACTCGACGGAACGATTTGGGGCGGCGAATTTTTTATCTGCAACGAGAAAAATTTTGAGCGCGTCGCGTCGATTAAGCCGTTTACTCAAGCGGGCGGCGATAAATCTGCGCGGGAAGGCTGGCGAATTGCGCTGAACTTTATAAATCTTGACGTTGCCCGCGAATTACACCTTGCAGACGAAAAAAATCTGCGCGGCGTGAAATTTTTGCTTGATAAAAATATAAATTGCGTTCGTTCGACGAGCGTCGGCAGAATTTTTGACGCGGTTTCAGCAATTTTAGGAATTTGTAAAATTTCTACATACGAGGGCGAAGCCGCCATGCGTTTGCAAGCCGCCGCGGAACGTTCTGATAAAAATTTTCGTGCGGAATTCAAAGATACAGATGAAATTATAGAAGAGATTTTAAATCGACGGCTGAACGGGGAAAATATTTTTGATTTGGCGCGATTTTTTCACGAAAGTTTAGCAGAAATGACAGCGGAAATAATTTTTGGACTAAGTGAGCGAGAAAAAATAAAAACCGCGGCATTGAGCGGCGGCGTTTTTCAAAATTCGTTGCTAAGTTCGCTTGTAATGGAAAAATTGCGTCGGCGCGGCTTAAAAATTTTACGTCATGAACTTATCCCGCCCAACGACGGCGGAATTTGCATTGGGCAGGCGATTTTTGCCGGCGAAAAAATTTCTTGACAGAAATTTTCCTGCGTGATAACATTGCACGCGTTGCGGAGAGTTGTCCGAGCGGCTTAAGGAGCACGACTGGAAATCGTGTGTTACGTTGATAGCGTACCGAGGGTTCAAATCCCTCA
>CAJONF010000058.1 GCA_905236665.1 uncultured Selenomonadaceae bacterium
CAAAGCGTATTGGGTGATGTTGACGGTGCCCGTGGCACAAGTTGCGTTGAGTTTTGGCGCGAATGACATTGACGGCACGATTCACCGCGAAAATATTTTGCATGACGCCGGAGCAACTTCGCCGCGTGCGCTGGCTGAAGACGAAATTATAAAAATTGTTCGCGATGCAGGACGCATTCCCGCCGCCGTTGATTGTAATTTTAGGAGAATTATCAAATGACCTGCTTAAAATCTGCAAAAGAGAAAATTTTTTCCGGAAAAAGACTAGAACGCGACGAAATTTTAGCTCTTTATGAAGAAAATGACCTTTTATATCTCGCCGAAGCGGCGCGGCGCGTGAAAATTGCTAAAACCGGCAAAAAAATCTTCTACACCGTCAATCGCCACATAAATTTAACAAATATTTGCACTGCGAATTGTCCGCTGTGTGCTTTTCAATGTCAAAGCGGCGAAAATCGCGCTTTTACCCTCGAAATTGCAGACGTTGAAAAAATTTTACTCGATGCCGCGCAAATTAAAGATATTTCCGAAATTCATATTGTCAGCTCGCTTCACCCGACGAAAAATTTTAATTATTACGTCGATGTTGTTAAAGTTGTAAAAAAAATTTTGCCAAACGTCGGAATAAATGCCTTTACGCCCGTCGAAATCGTAAATTTTTCTAAAATCAGCGGGAAAAATCTTTATGAAGTTTTAAAAGAATTGATTCAAGCGGGTGTTACAAGTTTGGCGGGCGGCGGCGCAGAAATTTTTTCAGATAGAGTGCGAAAAATTATTTGTCCGCGAAAATGTTCTGCTGATGAGTGGCTCGAAGTAATGAAAACGGCGCATAAACTCGGCTTAAAAACAAATGCGTCGATGATGTACGGGCATATTGAGACGATTGAAGAGCGAATCGACCATTTATTAAAACTGCGCGACCTGCAAGACGAAACTGGCGGTTTTATGGCAATGATTTTGTTCCCTTTTCACCCCGAAAACACCGAACTTGGCAAAAAATTTAATTTGCGGCGCGTCGGAGCGTGGGAAGATTTAAAAATGCTCGCAATTTCTCGCCTGGCACTTGATAATTTTGAACATTTTAAAGCTTTTTGGGTTATGTTGAGCTTGCCAATCGCGCAAATCGCTTTAAATTTCGGCGCGGACGATTTAGACGGCACAATCGGCGAAGAAAAAATTATTCACGCCGCCGGAGCAAAATCTTCGACAAAAATTACTCGCGAAATGCTAAAAAAAATTATTTCCGAAGCAAATTTTATTCCCGTTGAACGAGATAGCTTTTATCGCCCCATTATGCTAAAATAAAAAAAGAATTTTTAATGCGGAAGGAGATTTTTACTTTGAAATATATCAGCACGCGCTCGAAAATCACGCCGATAAGTTCAGCAAAGGCAATTTTGCAAGGTTTGGCGGCGGACGGTGGACTTTTCGTCCCAGAAAAAATTCCAAAAGTTTCACTCGAAGAAATCGGCGAATTACCAAAAAAAAGTTACGAAGAAATTTCTGCGTGGCTTTTAGGCAAATTTTTAACGGATTATACGCCCGATGAGCTGGGAGAATGTGCAGAACTCGCCTATAATTGGTTCGACGTATCTGCGCGAATACCGGTCGCCATTTTAATTCACGATCCGGAGAAAAAAAGCCCGCCGGTCGGAAATATGGAGCTTTGGCACGGACCAACAGCCGCTTTTAAAGACGTTGCGTTGCAAATGTTGCCGCATTTAATGCGAATTGCGCTAAAAAAGGTCGGAGAAACGAAAAAAATCTTAATTCTCGTCGCAACTTCCGGCGATACCGGAAAAGCGGCTCTTGCCGGCTTTGCAGACGTTCCACAGACAAAAATTATGGTTTTTTATCCCGAAGACGGCGTTAGTAAGATTCAAAAGTTGCAAATGATTACTCAAACCGGCGAAAATGTTAATGTCACAGCAGTTCGCGGAAATTTCGATGACGCGCAGACCGGCGTAAAAAAAATTTTTAGCGATAAAAAAATCCGCGGAGATTTAAATAAACTCGGCGTAAAACTTTCTTCTGCTAATTCAATTAATTGGGGGCGGCTCGTTCCGCAAATTGCTTATTATTTTGCCGGTTATGCCGAATTTATTAAATCAAATCAAATAAAACTCGGCGAAAAAATCATAATTAGCGTCCCAACCGGCAATTTTGGTAACATTTTAGCGGCTTATTACGCTTATAAAATGGGTTTACCCGTTAAAAAATTAATCTGCGCCTCGAATGTTAATAACGTTCTTACAGAATTTTTCGCAACGGGCGTTTATAACCGAAATAGAAAATTTTTCAAAACAATTACACCGTCAATGGATATTTTAATCTCAAGTAACCTAGAAAGACTGCTTTTTCATGAATCCGGCGGCGATTTTCGGCAAATTAATCGCTATATGACCGAATTAAACAACCTCGGCAAGTATAAAATCGATAAAAAACTTAAAGATCGCCTCGATAAAATTTTTTACGCCGAATATGTGACCGAAGATGAGACAAAATTATTTATAAAGCGCGTTTACGACTCATTTAAATACCTTTTAGACACACATAGTGCAGTTTCTATCGCCGCTTTAAGTAAATATCGCGGAAAAACGAAAGATTTTACGCCCGTTTTAAGCGCATCTACTGCCAGCCCGTACAAATTTACGTCTGCAGTCCTTTCTGCGCTCGAAAAAAATATTGACGGCGTTGACGATCTCGCGCAAATTAATTTGCTAAATGATTTTACCGGTCTTAGAATTCCGAAAAACCTAGCGAATCTCTCTACCGCGAAAATTTTGCACGAAGACGTTTGCGACAAAAACGAAATGGCAGAACGCGTTCTAAAATTCGCCGAAAAATAAATTTTCTACGCTGAAAATCGCAAAAAAAAATCTCCCAACGAAATTTTCGGAGGGATTTTTTTATTTTCTGTTTAGCGCGTTGAATTTCTGAAATTTCGCCGATTCCGGAAAGTTGAATTGCATTTCGATTAAAGTTCGCTGAATTATCGCTTGTGTGAGCTTTTCTGGCGGCAATCTTTTCTCCAACATTACTAATTTTTCCACATCTGGCGATTTTTCGTTGCAAAATCGTATTTTACTCGCGATTTTTTGAATTAATGACGTTCGCGCTGATTCTATAACGTCTAATGAACACTCTCCGCGCATTTCCGGCAACTTTTTTAGCAAAATTTTCTGCGCGTCATGCGTTTTTGTCCACGGTTTATCGAAAAATATCTCAAAAAGCTCTTCTATCATCAAATTTCGTTCGCTAATTCGGCAAACTTCACAAAAAATTTCTTCCGGCGGGCAAAGCGTTTCGCAATTTCGACATTTATGCCAGCCATTTGCCATTTTAAATTTTTTCGAGCGAATTTGCGTTTTTAACGTTTCTAAAACCGTTTGCCGCAATTTTTCATCTGAAATTTTCGCTGATTTTTCCTTGCAAATTTTAATTTCCGCGTCAGTTAATTCTATTTCTTCAATTTTTATCGTCGATTCGGGATTTTTTTGCAATTTATTTTCGTTTTTTACTTCTGAAACTTGAAAACCTTTGGCTATTCGTATTTCTTTGACTAATGGCTCGTTTTCCGCAAAATTTTCGTTAATTTCTTCGATAATTTCTTCCGAAAAGAATTTTAATTGGTCTTTTAAGGAAGAATTTTGCACATTTACAAAAAGTACTCCATGTTCAATCATTACGGGCTTAATTTTATCAGAAATGCTCTTTTCATCAACAATTTTGTCCCATTTTTGAATAATTTCGCTACAAAGAAACTTTTTATAGGTCTCTTCGCCATAAGAACGAATTTTTTCATGCAGAATTTTATCAAATTCAATCAAAATATCGCCCCCTCGGATATTTCGCCTGATTTTACTAAAAAAAACTTTCCAAAACTATTTTTTGGGAAATATTCGCGATCCGTGGCGGTTATTAGCGTCTGAATTTCTTCTTTTTGCAAAAAATCTAGCAAAAGTTCGCGTCTTTTAGCGTCTAATTCGCTCATTACGTCATCAAGTAACAAAATTGGATATTCGCCCGTCTCTGATTTTAAAAATTTTAGTTCTGAGAGTTTTAAAGCCAGTGCAGTTGTACGAATTTGTCCTTGCGAGCCGAAAATTTTCAGTTCGCGACCGTTTATAAAGAATTTTATGTCGTCTAAATGCGCTCCTATGCTTGTTGAACCGCGTTTTATATCTTTAAATCGTCTTTCTCTCAGCGAATTTAGGAAATTTACGCAAATATTTTCTGTTGAATTAAATCCGCGCATTTCATAAACTACAGATAAATTTTCTTTGTATAAAGAAATTTGTTGTTGAATAAAATTCGCCAAAAAATTTAATTTTTTTACTGAATCCAGGCGTTTTCTGATGATTTTTTCTTCGATTAATGCAATTTGTTCGTCCCAAAGATCTAAATCTGTTTCTGAAGCTTGTTCGTTGCGAATTTTTTTTAGCAAAGCGTTTCGGATTTCGATTAGCCGCGAATACTTTAATAAATCCATAAAATACACGGGCGAGGCTTGAGAAATTTGAGCATCTAGGAATTTTCTGCGTTTTGACGGCGAATTTTTGAACATAAATAAATCTTCGGGCGAAAAAAGTACGGAATTTAATTTTCCGACTAATTCACGCGGGCGAATTGGATTTGCGTCAAAAAAAATTTTGCGCCGCTTTGACGGGGAAATTTCTATCGCTAGTTCGTGAGAAATGTCGAATTTTAAAAATTTTATACGGATAATCGCGACATTTTTGCTCCAGCGAATCAATTCTTCCTCTTTTCCCGCCCGCGAGCGCAAAAGTGACGCAAAATTAATTGATTCTAGGATATTTGTTTTGCCCTGAGCATTTTCGCCAAGAAAAATATTAATTGCATCGGCAGGGCGAAACTTTATTTCGGCGACATTTCGCCAATTTTGTAAAAAAATTTCAGCTATCTTCATGATTTTAGCTTTAAATTTTGATTTTTAAGCGCGAACAGGCGTTGCAACGTAAACATAATTGTTATTTTCAGGTTCAGTAAAAGCAGCGGGGCTAAATTTGTCATTAAGCGCAATTTTTATATATTTAGATTCGATAACTCGCAAAACATCAAGAATATAATCGACATTAAAGGAAATTTCGAGCTCATCGCCTTCAATTTGAGCCTCAACATTTTTAACTGCGCCGCCAACTTCGGGAGAATTTGAAGAAATTTCTATTCCTCCGTCTGCAAAAATGAATTTTACGGTATTATATTCGGTTTCACGCGACATAAGCGAGACAAATTCGACCGCTGTTTTAAAATCTTGGCTATCAACGGTGACTTGGGTGGTGCTACTTTGCGGAATAACTCTGTCATACGGCGGAAATTGTCCTTCAATTAATCTGGCGGTCATAAAAACATTGTCGAAAGTAAAAGTTAAATATCTTGAAGAAAAATTAATTTCGACGTAATTTTCCACGTCTTTTGGGTCAATTCGCAACATTAAACCGCGCAAAGTCTCCGCAGGAACGACAAAATCAAAATTATCGTAATTATCGGGGAGATTTTCTACAGCGAGTGCGAGTCGGTGGGTATTTGTGGCGACGAGAGAAATTTTATCGCCTTTAATTTCAAAAGAACAACCGGTGAAAACTGGACGCGATTCGTCCTTAGAAACGGCAAAAACAGTCTTACGTATTAAATTTCTAAGCACGGTTGTACGAATTTTAAAAGAATTATCGGTTTCCGGCATTTTAACTTTTGGAAAATCGTGCGCCGGCATGGTTAAAAGTTCGACATTTGCGCCGCCGGATTCAATATAAAGCGAATTTCCGCCCTCATCGTTAAAAGTTATCGTATCATCTGGCATATTGCGCACAAATTCCTGAAATCTTTTACCGCTAACGACGGTTTCGCCGGAAATTTCGGTATTTACAGGAATTCTGGTGATAATTCCGGTAGAAAAGTTGTTTGACTGCAATTCGAGCATAGAGCCTTCCGCTTTAAGATAAATTCCCGCCAAAATCGGCGTCATGGGTTTAACAGCAACGGCGCGAATGGCAAATTGTAAAGCTTCGGTCAAATCGCTCTTGTAACAACTGAATTTCATTATTTTTAACCTCCGAATTTTTATTTGAATTTCGCCGCCGTATTTTATACCATTTAAAGAGATTTGACAAATTTTTTTGTTGTGATAGGATAAGCGTGCCTCCGCAAATAGAAATGTATGAGCAAAAGAAAAAATTTTGTAGGAGGAACGAAAATTGAAGAACTGGAAAAAATTTTTGGCAGTCAGCGTGGCGTGTTCGAGTTTATTTATCTCCGCGCCCGCCGACGCCGCCTATCAACTCAATGATGAAGTAGCAAATCCGCCCGCCGCGTTGCAAATGGCTACGCAAATCGGCGTATTGAGCTACAAAAATGCGAATTTGCAAAATCAGGCTAACAAAGATGCGATTGTCGTTTTAAGTTTTGGCACGACATTTAAAGATCAACGTGCAAAAACGATTGACGCGACCGCAAAAGCGATTCAAGCGGCTCATCCCGGCGCAAAAGTCGTCACAGCGTTTACCAGTCACATTGTGATTAAGCATATCACCGAAAACGAAGGCAAATGCGATTATATGACACCCGAACAGACGCTTGAACAGTTAAAAAAGGAAGGATATACGCGAGTTGCGCTGGTTTCTCTCGATATCATTCCAGGAATGGAATATAAATACGATGTGGCACTTTTCCACGAGTATAAAACACAATTTAAAGCAATGACGCTGGGCACACCGCTTATGTATTGGCAAGGTCAGGAAGAACAGCGCGATGACGTAATGGAAGTTATGCAATCGTTGCATTTGCCAGCGTATAAAAAGGGCACAGCGATTCTTTTAATGGCACATGGCACGCCAGATCCGTCAAATGCTTATTATTCCGTCATGCAAGCTAAATTAAAAGCAATGAAACGCAATGACGTGCATATCTACACTGTGGAGGGCTGGCCGAGCCTTGATGATTGGGCTGGCAAGCTGAAAATGCATAAAGTCGAAAAAATAATTTTAATGCCGCTGATGATGGTAGCCGGTGACCACGCCAATAACGATATGGCGGGCGATGAAGAAGATTCGCATAAAATAATTTTGCAGAACATGGGCTTTAAAGTCGAAACGAAATTGCAGGGGCTTGGTGAAAATAAAAAAATCCGTAATATTTACGTTGAACGTGCCGACGAGGCTTGGCAAGCCCTAATTAATTAAGAGTTAGAAGTTAGGAATTAAAGATTGGCGAGTAGAAAATTTTTCTGCCCGCTAATTTTTTTTTCAAAATCCTAGACTAATCGCGCCTGTTTATGCTATCATTAACAGCGATTTGATTAATCATTGACATTCCTTTTTCGTTGAACTAGAATCACCAATGCACAAGCAATTAAAAGCGGAAAGGGACGCGCTTGCGGGAGGGGGACTTATATAGATCATTCGTTCCAGCAAGATTTTAAACTACCGCACGAACGGCGGAAAGTCACGCCCGAAACTTTCGGGAACCTCAAAATTTTTCGAGGAAGTTCAACTTTGAGATCGGCGGTTGGCAGGATAAAAAGCTCTTGTCGTAAAATCTCAAGCGCAAAAAATTTTCACGCCGCCAAAAAAAGGGGGAAATGTTTTTATGTCGTGGATGAACAATATGAGGGTTGCTTACAAGCTACTGATTCTTAACGTTGTCGCAATCATCGGAATGGTCGTCATCGGTCTTGTAGGTTATTTTGCTGTTATGCAAGCACAACATGATTTAAACACAATTAGCCAAACCTACTTGAAAGGTATCTTTGAAATCGGTCGTTGTCGTCATGCTGTGCGTTATTGCCAGGTTCAAGTTATCTTGGCACCTTTGACGGCAGACGCCGCCTTGCTCCAATCGCGTGTCGATAAGTACAACGGCGGTGTAAAAGAATTGGACGAGTCTTTAGCTCTTTACGAACAGATAATTAAAGATGATCCGCAGGCTCGTGCCCAAGTTGATGCCGCCAAACGCGAATATGCTAAATTTAAAGATGCTAGCGATAAAATGATGGCAATGCGCCCGCCCATCGGTGGCGACATTCAAGCTATTGCTAACCACAGAGCTGCCGCCCTCGAATATTATCAGAGCGACGTTATGCCTTATGCAGTTGCAACTGGCGACGCCATTTTGGCTATTCAGGAAAAGGCTTACCAAGATTCGGACGACACGATTAAACGTAGCAATGAGGGAATTGAAGCTGCTACCCGCAACTTATTCCTTGCTCTCGGTGGCACTTTCGTTATCTTGCTGTTCTTCAGCATAACGATTACCAAAGCTGTTACCAACCCGCTTAGCAACATGGTTCAGGCTTTGCATCTTCTTAAAGAAGGCGACTTCCGCCGCACCGATTTGCTTGATGCTGACCGTGGCGACGAGTTCGGTGCAATGGCTCTTGCAGTTCGCGAAATGCGTCAAGCTATCAGCAAGCTGATTCACCAGACCAGCGACTCCGCCAGCCAATTTGCGGCATCTTCCGAAGAACTTACTGCCAGCGCACATCAAAGCTCCCAAGCCTCTGAACAGGTTGCCCAATCCGTTACCAGTTCCGCAGGCGCAGTTGTCGAACAACAAGCTCTTATTAACGACTCAATGGAAGCTATCAAAACTGCATTGGGTTCCATTGAAACTCTTACCAAAACTTCCGATTTGGTTGCCGCTATGGTTGGCAAAGCTATGGACGAGGCTAATGCCGGTACCGAAGCCGTCGAAGCCTCTGTCAATCAAATCATCAGCGTTGAAAAAATTGTTAATGATTCTGCTCTTACAGTTGATAAACTCGGTAAACGTTCTCAAGAAATCGGACAAATTGTTGAAGCTATCAGCGGCATTGCCGAACAAACTAACTTGCTTGCATTGAACGCAGCTATTGAGGCAGCTCGCGCCGGTGAACACGGTCGCGGATTCGCAGTCGTTTCGGAAGAAGTCCGTAAGCTCGCCGAAGAATCTCAAGAAGCGGCTCAAAAGATTGGAACGCTTATCGGTGAAATTCAAGCTGAAACTACCAACGCCGTCGACTCCATGCAGAAAGGTAACGCGGCAGTTCGTAGAGGTACCGAATCGGTCGAAAGACTGCGCTCCACGTTCGACAGTATCAAAGACGCGTCCAAGAAAGTTGAAACTGAAGCAAAGAATATGGTTAGCGAACTTAAAGCTGTCGAAAACTACACCTTCAAGATTCAAGATTGCAACGACAAGACTTTGGAAAAAGGTCTTGCGGTCTCCAAGGAAATGGAAAGCGTTTCTGCTGCAGCTGAGCAACAGTCCGCCTCCGCAGAAGAAATTTCCTCCGCAGCAGACGAACTCGCCCGCCTCGCGCAGGATCTGCAGAATTCCTTGCAGAAATTCCAATACTAAGAAACTTTTCGACAAGATATACTGTTCAATAAAAAATTTAACCGCCAGGCTTTACAGCTTGACGGTTTTTTTTATGCAGAATGTGATAATCAACAAAATTAAAATAAGCTCAACCAATCAAAAATTATTTTTCGCGACGACGGAATATCACTCGAATAAATTTCCAGCGGCTCGCCAATTTCAGCGTATTTTTTTAGAGTCTCGATACTTTTTCCCAATCCTCCGCCGCCATGTGTCACTATTGGATAAATTTTACCCTTAAATTTGGCTGTTAGCAAAAAATTTTCGACTGGTTTAGGTAAATCGCCCCACCACAGCGGATATATCAAAATTATTTTGTCATAGGCGTTAATTTCTGGCAACTCTTTAAGTTTTGGCAGTTCGTTAGCGTCAAATTCGGCTTTTGCAACCTTTGTAGTCTCCGAATAATCGGCTGGATAAGTTTTTTCGGTCTGAATCGCAAAAATTTCCCCGCCAACGATACTTTGAACCAATTCGGCAATCATTTGCGCATTGCCGATTATTTTTTTATCGTCAAGCATGAGCGATGCGCCAGATACTGCGTCAACTTCGGCAGGAAAATCCGTATTTCCAACTCTGCTGAAGTATATGACTAAAATTTTGTCTTCAACAGCTAATTTCTCGCCGCTCAGAATATTTTTATCGACTTTAACTGTGTGAAACCACCTGTCAACGTATGGAAGTCCGAAAATTGCTCCGACTGCCAATATAAACGCCAAAGCAGTTGCCGCATATAATTTTTTGCCGCGAATATGTCTCAACAAGTGAATCATCAGTAAAATTGTTGAAAAAATCGCCGCGCCAAGATGAATCGACCGCCAATTTATATCTGGAACTTGAAAATAATTTGCCAATGCCGCTCCGCTGATTAAAATCGCCAAAATTCCGCTCGCGAATAGAAAAATCGTCGTCTGATTAAAAATTCTGCGCCGATTGAAGCCTGCGCGATAAAAATTTCGATTTAAGACGTTGTGAGCGACGATTAGAGCAATAAATATCAAGCCCAATGCTTGATGAACCTGCGCGGGCAAAAAATTACTCGCTAAACACGCGAAAAACAGAATCACGAGCGTAAAATCTAAAAATTTTTTCATGAAGACACCTCCGAGCCGATTTTAACAAAAAAAATCACCTGTAAAAGGCGATTTGCAAGTCAAAATGAAAATTCTACATATATTTGCCGTTAATGGCGTTGAATGTTCTCGTAATCCTGAATCGTCACAAAAATTTTCTACTTAGTGAGTTAAAACCGTAATTGATTAGAAATTTGAACCTTGCGGCTTTCGCCAAAAGAGCTTTTCAAAGAGAATTACCTTTTGCGACGGCTTTTCCGAGTTCGTAAGCTTGATTTAGTTCTTTATGCCCGTTAATATCGCCGATTTTCATAACGCCGCCCGCCAAAACGTGCCCGCGCTCCGTCCAACCGAGATGTTTCATCAAATTTTGATAATATTGGAGCGCGTCATCGAAGCCGTAGCCTTCCGCCGCCATTAAA
>CAJONF010000059.1 GCA_905236665.1 uncultured Selenomonadaceae bacterium
CCCGACGGGCGCGGAAAATTGGAGCAATTCACAGCTTTTCAGCGACAAGCCGCAAGGTTTTGCTACTACCGGAATTTTTACGAATGAAAATTTAAATCCGATTGACGATAACAGAAAAGTTTTATTCGATAATCTGCACGTTGTCGGCGCGAATCTCGGCGGCGTCGACAAAATTTTTGAGCGTTCGGCGGGCGGCATTGCGATTTCTTCTGCTTACAAGGGGGCGATCTTATGAGCGACACCAAAGCGATTTTCACCGGCGACCGCTGCCTGTCTTGTACTTCTTGCATGGCGAATTGTCCTGTTATGGCGGCGATTAAAGATTATCGCGGACCAAAGCTCGTCGGCCCCGCGCATGGCAGAATGCATTTTTCTCAAGAGGACATCGAAGAGAGCTTGAACTACTGCTCCAACTGCAAAAGTTGCGATCGCGCTTGTCCTTCGGGCGTTGCCGTCTCGACTCTCAATATGTTACAACGCGCCGAATATTATAAAAAACATAAACACCTGCGCTCGGAAGATATATTAGCTCACGGCGAGCGCATGGCTAATCTGATTCGCAAAATTCCTTTTGGTGCGACCTTTTCTAATCTCGGCATGAGTATTGGCAAGGCTTTAGGAATTTTCAGCGCATTAGGAATCGCCGGCGAACGCAATATGCCAGCCTACGCCGCAACGCCATTCAAAGACGCGTTTAACTCAATCAAGCAACCGTCATCGCAAAAAAAAGTTGTCCTGTTCACCGGTTGCTACATCAACGACAATGAACCGCACGTCGGCAAAGCATTTGTCAAAGTCTTCAACGCCAACGGCTACGAAGTTTTAATCGACAAGCAATTCAAATGTTGCGGCTCACCGTTGGTCGTCACAGGTTTTTTGGACGAGGCTAGACAACACGCCGACAATAACGTTTCGCGGATCATGGATTGGAAACGGCAAGGCATTCCGGTCGTGACGCCCTGCACCAGCTGTTCGCTCATGCTTAAAGAAGAATATCACGAACTTTTCGGCGAAGATAAATTCCACGCGGCGGCTCAAAATGTTTACGACGCCTTTGAGTTCTTGGAAATTCTGCAGGAGCGCGGCGAATTCAATTCCAACTTCAAGTCGCTCAATCAAAAATTTTTGTATCACGTGCCCTGCCATTTGAAGTCGCAAGCTATCGGTCTTCCCGCGCAGGACATTTTGGAAGAAGCCGGCGCAAAAGTTAATCTTGCTGACGCGGGCTGTTGCGGCATTTCCGGCAATTATGGCTTCCGCAAGGATAAATACGAAATTTCTATGAAGATTGGCGCAAAACTTTTCGAGCGCGTCAAGCAAAACGACTTCGATAAAGTCATCAGCGACTGCGGGACTTGTCGTATGCAAATTCATCACGGCACCGACATTAAGCCTGTTCACCCGATTGAAGTTCTTGCTCAAGCGTATTAAAAATTAGGAGGTTAGGAATTGGAGTCACTAGATTTTACAGTTATTGCAGCAATGGCGGGCATGGGATTTATCGCGGCGTTTATTGATTCGGTTGTGGGTGGTGGCGGATTAATTTCTGTACCAACGCTGATGTGGGCGGGTTTGCCTATGCTAAACGTCCTTGCCACGAATAAAATTGCCTCGACAATGGGCGCGTTCGCGGGATTTTTAACTTATTTGCGTTCAGGCACGATTGACAAAAAAATTATGCGTGTGATGTTCCCGTTGGCGTTTGTCGGCTCAATCGGCGGCGTATTAGTAGTGCGCGAGATTCCACCGGATTTTTTGCGCCCGCTCGTAGTTGTCATGTTGATTGTCATTGCGATTTACTCTGTAGCGAAAAAAAATTGGAACACCGATAAAAAATCTGTTCACGTTTCTCATAAAAATTATTTACTCGGTGTGGCTTTAATCTTCGTTTTGGGCTTTTACGACGGTTTTTTTGGACCAGGTACCGGCTCGTTTATGCTGTTTCTTTATCTGATGATGGGCTACGGATTTTTAGGTGCCGCCGCAAATGCCCGCGCTGCAAATTTCGCAAGCAATATTGCCGCCGCGATATTGTTCACCGGTCTTGGATTGGTAAATTTTTCTTATGCAATTCCTATGGGTTGCGGAATGATTTTAGGTGCACATTGCGGCGCGAAAATGGCAATCACGAAAGGCGCGGCTTATGTTCGCCCGCTGTTTATCGGAATGACGGTTATTCTTATTGGCAAGCAACTGCTTGAGCTGTTTAAATGATGTTTTAAATCTTAGTAAGGGAGTCGGTGCGTGAAAAAATTTTTGGGTGAGTTTTGCGTTTAAGATTTTTAAATTTTTGAGGGGTGGTATTTTAATGGCAAAAGATTACGTAATGGCTTTGGACGCGGGCACGACCAGTAATCGCGCTATCATTTTCGATAAAAATTCTAAAATTATCGGCATGGCTCAACGTGAATTCACACAACATTTCCCGAAACCCGGTTGGGTTGAACACGACGCTGACGAAATTTGGAGCACAATGGTTGCCGTAATGAAAGAGTCTTTGGAACAAGCTGACATCATCGCAGGCGACATTGCAGCTATCGGCATAACAAATCAGCGCGAAACTACGCTTATTTGGGATAAAAAAACCGGTCGCCCGATTTACAATGCTATTGTCTGGCAATCCCGCCAAACCGCGCCCATTGCCGAAGCTCTTAAAGCTCAACACGCCGAAGAATTCAAAGATAAAACCGGTCTGGAAATCGACGCGTATTTTTCTGGCACAAAAATTAAATGGATTCTTGACAATGTGGAAGGTGCACGCGCTCGCGCTGAAGCCGGCGAACTTCTTTTCGGCACGATTGACACTTGGCTGATTTGGAAACTCACGGGCGGCAAAGTTCACGTAACCGATTATTCCAATGCCTCCCGCACGCTGATTTATAATATCAACACGCTGGAATGGGACGAACAACTTTTAAAATATCTCGACATTCCCAAAGTGATTTTGCCGGAAGTTAAGCCGTCGTCTTGTGTTTACGGCGAAACTAATCCGCTTGTCTTGGGGGCAATTATTCCGGTTGCGGGCGCGGCTGGCGATCAACAATCTGCTTTGTTCGGACAAAACTGCTTTGAACCCGGCACTGCAAAGAATACTTATGGCACAGGTTGCTTTATGCTGATGAACACCGGCACGGAAATTCATAAATCTAAAAATGGTCTCGTCACGACAATCGCTTGGGGACTTGGCGGGAAAGTTGAATACGCTTTGGAAGGTTCAATCTTTGTTGCAGGCTCGGCTATTCAGTGGCTACGCGACGGCGTTCGCATGGTTGATAGTGCGCCCGATTCTGAATGGGTTGCTAAAAAAGTTAAAGACACGGGCGGCGTTTACTTTGTCCCTGCATTTGTCGGACTCGGTGCGCCGTATTGGGATATGAACGCTCGCGGCATGATTATCGGCTTGACACGCGGCACTACGAAAGCTCACATTGTCCGCGCCACGCTAGATTCTCTTGCCTATCAAACTCGCGACGTTTTGGAGGCTATGGAGGCTGACAGCGGCGAAAAATTAACTTCGCTAAAAGTTGACGGCGGAGCTTCGGCGAATAATCTGCTTATGCAATTCCAAGCTGATTTACTCGGTGTGCCCGTAGACCGTCCGCAGATTGTTGAAACGACTGCACTTGGCGCGGCTTATCTTGCGGGATTGGCTGTTGGTGTCTGGAAAAATAAAGACGAATTAAAATCTGCTTGGCAACTGGAAACGCGCTTTGAACCCGAAATGAAACGCTACGAAGCCGACGCGCTTTATAAAGGTTGGCGCAAGGCGGTCAAGCACGCAATGAATTGGCTTGCTGACGATTGAGTGTTAAGGAACTAGTTCCTAGTTCCTAGTTCATTCCAAAGGAGAACTTATCATGGATAATTTATTCGGCGAATTTATGGGCACAATGGTGCTTATAGTCTTCGGTTGCGGCGTCTGCGCGAACATGACGCTGACCAACTCGAAAGGACAGGGCGGCGGCTGGGTTTGTATAGCTCTCGGCTGGGGATTTGCAGTTACGTTGGGCGTTTTCACCGCCACGACGCTCGGTGCTCCTCAAGGTGATTTAAATCCTGCTGTCACTCTTGCTAAAACCATGGTCGGCATTTATACCCCTGCACAATTCTTAGCAACTTCCGGCGCACAACTCGTCGGCGCAATTCTCGGTGCAACAATCGTCTGGCTCGCTTACCTTCCGCATTGGGAAAAGACAGAAGATCCCGCCGCTAAGCTCGGCGTCTTTGCAACGGGTCCTGCAATTCGCAGTCCTATATCCAACTTTTTAACTGAGGCGATTGCTACTTTTTTCCTGATGTTCGTTATCTGGATGATTTTTGGCGAAGCGGTCGGGCAACTCGTTCCTGGCTACGGTCCTTACATGGTCGGCATTTTGATTGTAGCATTGGGCTTGTCGCTCGGTGGTTCAACGGGCTATGCAATGAATCCCGCTCGTGATTTGGGTCCGCGCATTGCTCATGCTATTTTGCCCATTGCCGGTAAAGGCGACTCCGATTGGGGCTATGCTTGGGTGCCGATTGCAGGACCATTCGTCGGTGCAGCTGTTGCTTATGTTGTAGCGTCTGCAGGCGGCGCAATCTGAAACGTGCTCTTAAGCAACAAAAAAAGTCGGGAGCTTTAACGGCTCTCGGCTTTTTTTTCGCTCAAATTTCAGTAAATTATTGCGTGAACAATTATTCTCTGTTGAAAATTTTTATAAAGCAATCCTGATTGCACATCTGAAAAAATTTTTTAACGCTGACGGGTTTGACTAAAAACCTCATGATAAATTCCTCCAAAAAATTTTTACTTAGTGTAAATGGTTTCGCCGACCTTTGAATCGACAGCAACTTTGCACTCGCCCGCGACAAACAATTTTTCAATCGCGCAGTTTTTACCAATGAAAGCGTCTTTGCATTTGATAACGTCAACTTCGCAATTCTCTAAATCAACCGTCTCCGCGTCGATAGTTTTTATACAAATACGCGAATTGCTCTTGTCGAAATTAAATCGCTCACTGAAAATTTTTGCAAAGTCTTCGCCGGCAAATATATTGGCGTCGTTGGAAATTTTTATCTTGCGGCATTTTACTTCGCCCAAAAAACCATTGCGCGTGGCAATAAAAATTTCGTCCGCGTCGACAAAATTAATTTTCGGTTTACCTTTCAACTCAAAACTTTGCTCGACTTTCAGCGAATCAATTTCGATTTTCCCATCGGCAGAAAAATTTTTTGCCGTCAAAGAATCACCGGTGCATTTTCCCGCAACAGTTATTCTGTCACAAAAAATTTCTTCAAACGAAAGTTTACCCGATACGTTTAAACTTTGTGCAACGATTGAATCGCCGGTGCATTTTCCCGCAACGTCGATAGTGCCACAAGAAATTTTTTTAAACGAAAGATTGCCCGATACGTTCAAAGTTTGCAACTTCTCATCGTCCGCTATCTCGCCTACACCGAGAATTTTATTATTTTTTCCCGTCGCGTCTATATATTTTCCGCTACCTTTAATTTTCAATTAGCAACGGCTCCTTCCAATATCAAATTTAAAAACGCGGGCAAATGGGACCATCGTATTTAGGATAGCATCCTTGAATGTGTTTGTAACAATCGTTTGCACAATCACTGAGGAAAATGAACGTGACCTTGCGCGGGCGAACTAAAAATTTCATGGCAAAATCTCTCCTTTCAACTGTTCGTAATAATGCTCAATAACTTTATCCAAATTATATTTAACTGCGCCACAAACGGGTTGCTTGTCGTTGGAAGTTCTCATTGCGTCGGGGCAACCGCCCATGCAAATTGGCAAGCAAGCACATTCGCGACACTTCGGGTGCTTAATCGGGTTCCACTGTATCCACGACAAATAATTTTTCACCAGCGCAAAATTATCGCCATCGTTGACGTTGCCGCAGGATTGTTTCAGATTACTGACATGATTCCAACAGCGATATAGGTCGCCGTGATTGTCGATAACGAACGAATTCACGTAATCGACGCAACAAAAATTTACTCGCGGAGCGGGATAAACAGCCATTTTGTTCACGGTGAAGCCGTGCGCCAAAACTTTTTCATACAGCGGCAACATAATATCGGCGAATTGCTCATTGTTGTAGCAGTCGCTCTCAATCGACTTGCAAATATCCGTAAACGGCGACACCTGCCCAAAATCAATTTTAAGTTCCTCGCGGTGGGTGATTCGCTCGGATAAAACGTCAAGGAATTCGTCAACGCGGTCAATATTTTCCTTGTCAATGTTTATGCGGACAATCACCGAAAGATTTTCATTGAGCAAGAAATTTACGCGGTCAATCAGCTTGTCGAAAGTGCTTTCGCCCGTGACGGAGCGGCGGCGGCTGTCGTGAATTTCTTTAACGCCGTCGATTGTAATCTGCGCGCCGCTGATTTTGTATTTCTTGAAAAGTTCAACGTCCGAATCCTCAAGCAAGCTGGCGTTTGTGATTATGAAGGCGTTGTAGTCCACGGAAAAATTTTTGCATAACGTAAGAAATTTTTCTGACAGCGACCAAATAATTTCTTTGGCAAGCAGAGGTTCGCCGCCATACCACGTTACACTAAAAGCTTCCGCCCGCTCCAATCGGCTCTCGACGAATTTTACCAATGCCGCTTGAGTCTCGGAAGACATTTTGCCTTTCGGGTGCGTCTCGAAACAATACTTGCAACGGAAATTACAATCAAGCGTCGGCGCAATCGTCAAGCCAAAATTCGTCACGTCATATTTTGAAAGGTTGCGATAAAATTCCAGCTGCTCCAATTCGTCCACGTCGTCTTCAATCAAACAGCCCGAACTTTTCATATCGGCGATTAACTGCGCGTCATAATTTTTTTCGTCGTAGGAATTATTTTTCACGTCGTCCAAAACGCGCAAAAAATTTTCATCGACCACAGCAAGTGCGCAGGTTATCGCGTTAAAAAAAATCGTGGCGTCTTCGTATTGCCTCAAAAAATTATACCGTGAAAGCTTCATGTCGTCCCTTCTTCAAGCAATATTTATTCGTCCATTTTACCCCCCCCCCAACTGCTTTGTCAAGATAAATTTATAAGTTACGGCTTTTCCATTGAAAATTTCTTTCTGCGTGATATAATCAAGAAAAATTTTTAGGAGGGCTTGAAAATGAAATGGGTTTGCAATGTTTGCGGCTATGAATAAGACGAAGAGCTTGGCGATGTCGATAACGGCATTGAACCCGGCACAAAGTTTGAAGATTTGCCGGAAGATTTTGTTTGTCCGCTGTGTGGCGTCGGCAAAGACGATTTTTCTAAGGAAGAATAAATTTTTTCTCAAAACTAAAAAGTCGGGAGTTTTGGTAACTTCCGGCTTTTTCTTTGAAAAATTATTTCCGCGTGCTAAAATAAAAATGCAAAATATTTTTTTATTGATTTTGGTACTGATATTTTATTTCCAAAACGAAAATGCTATAATGCTTGCAAAAGTTTTGGAGTAGAATCATAAAACGGCGAGCAGGACGAAAATATCTTGAACTTATCAAGATTTCAAAGGAGAGATTTTTTTATGAATAAATTTAATACGGCTATAGTCGGCGCAACGGGCGCGGTCGGTCAAGAGTTTTTGAAACTCATCGAAGAGCGCAATTTTCCTTTTGGCGAACTGAAAATGCTGGCGTCGTCACGTTCGGCGGGCAAAAAAATAAATTTCATGGGCAAAGAATACACGGTCGAAGAAACAACGGAAAAATCTTTTGACGGCGTGAAATTTGCGCTGTTTGCAGGCGGCGCGGCAAGTAAACTTTTTGCACCGGCGGCAGTTAAGGCGGGCGCGGTAGTCATTGATAATTCGTCGAATTTCCGCATGGATCCCGAAGTTCCGCTTGTAGTGCCGGAAGTCAATCCGCAGGCAATCGCACGCCATAAAGGCATAATCGCCAATCCGAACTGCTCAACGATAATTATGGTCATGGCTCTCAAGCCGCTTTACAATCTGTCGAAAATTAAACGCGTCGTCGTGTCAACTTATCAGGCAGTTTCTGGCGCAGGTCGCGAAGGTATGGACGAATTAAAAGCTCAGCTTGATTCTCTGGCTCGCGGCGAAGAAGTTCAAGCTAAAGTTTTGCCCGTCGCCAAACTCAACAAACATTATCAAATTGCCTCGAATCTTATTCCGCAAATTGATGTTTTCAAAGAAAATCTGTACACTAAAGAAGAAATGAAAATGGTTGACGAAACAAAAAAAATTATGGAAGACGACGCATTGCGCGTGACTGCCACAACTGTTCGTGTGCCGGTTTATCGTAGCCATGCCGAATCGGTTAATATCGAATTCGACGATGAAGTTTCTGTAGAAAATGCTCGCGCCGCGTTGGAAAAATTCCCCGGCGTCATTGTTCGCGACAATCCCGACGAAATGATTTATCCGCAACCGCTGGAAACTTCCGGCAAGGACGCTGTCGAAGTCGGACGCATCAGAAAAGATTTTTCCATTGAGCACGGTTTAAATTTGTGGGTTTGCGGCGATCAAATTCGCAAGGGCGCGGCTCTGAACGCTCTGCAAATCGCCGAATACATGATTGCAAATGATATAGTGCAATAAAACATTAAAGCCATTGAATCTTGATAAAAAATTTGTTAATATAAACAATGACTCAAGATAAAGGAAAGACCCC
>CAJONF010000060.1 GCA_905236665.1 uncultured Selenomonadaceae bacterium
CGCGAGTAGCTCCGGCAAAAGCGGACGCGGCGAAGCAGGAATGGGACATAAAGGTTTTTATAACTTTTTGTAAGTTCTCAGTAACGGTTCTGTTATGCTTAAGAAAACGAAAATTATCTGCACGCAAGGACCCGCAACCGACGCGCCGGGCGTTATTGAAGGGCTGATTGCAAACGGAATGAACGCCGCCCGCTTTAATTTTTCACACGGCGACCACGCGGGACATAAAAAGCGTATCGACGCGGTAAAGGCGGCGGCTAAGGCTAGCGGAAAAATTATTTCGCTGATTCTCGACACAAAAGGTCCGGAAATGCGCCTTGGTCTTTTTAAAAATGATTCGGTTCAGCTCGTTGAAGGTAACAAATTTATTTTGGTCAATGCTGACATTGAAGGCGACGAAACTAAAGCAAGCGTCACGCACAAAAAACTTTACACGGAAGTAAAAGTCGGCGATAAACTTTTGCTCAATGACGGGCTTGTTGAACTGCGCATTGATGAAATTAAAGACAAAGATATTTACACGACGATTTTAAATTCCGGCAAGATGAGTAGCCGTAAACGCGTTGCCGCGCCAGGTGTATCATTAGGATTGCCGGCGGTCTCTGAACAGGACGAAAAAGATATTTTATTCGGCATTGAAAACGACATGGATTTTGTCGCGGCAAGTTTTATTCAGCGAGCGTCTGACGTGCAAGAAATTCGCGAACTTGTCAACAAAAATGGCGGGCATATGGAAATTATTTCTAAGATTGAAAACTTGGAAGGTGTTAAAAATATTGATGAGATTATCGCGGCAAGTGACGGAATTATGGTTGCTCGCGGCGATTTAGGCGTTGAGATTCCCGCGCAGGACGTACCGATTATCCAAAAAGAAATTATCAAGAAATGCAACGCGATAGGAAAGCCTGTCGTTGTGGCTACGCAAATGCTTGAAAGTATGACGGTTAATCCGCGCCCGACTCGCGCAGAAGTTTCTGATGTTGGCAACGCGATTTTAGACGGCGCAGATATTATCATGCTCAGCGGCGAAACTGCTAGCGGAAAATATCCGATTGAGGCGGCGGCGATGATGAATCAAATTGCGTTGAGGATTGAAGAGTCGCTCGAATACAAAGAAATTTTCCTTAACAAAGGTATGCACAGAAAACATTCTCAAACGGACGCGATTGCTCATGCTACGGTTCAGCTCGGCTACGAATTGAGCGCGGCGGCGATTATCACCCCGACAAAATCCGGCTACACCACCCGCGTTGTCTCAAAATATAAACCTAAAGCTCCGATTATCGCTTTTACTCCAAATGATGAAGTAGCTCGCCATTTGAATTTGCGTTGGGGCGTTTATCCTGTTTCCGGCACGCCATGGCTTGATATTTTCCAGATGATTGAATATTCTTCAAAGAGCGCGTTGGAAAATGGTTTTGTTCAGAAAGGCGATCTTGTTATTTTGACTGCCGGCATGAAATATGGTGAAGGCGGTACAAGTTCAATCCGCCTGCACACAATTTAACTCCGCGCTCCTAACCAAAATGAAACCTTGGTTGAATTCAATAGAATATATACGCGGCGTGTCGATGCTCGGCGTCGTAGCAATTCATGTTGGTTCGCAATATTTGATGAACCCAACGCCAAATGTGCACTTGGTCGCGCTCTTTGAAATCGTCTCGCGATTCAGCGTGCCGATTTTCTTTTTTGTATCTGCTTTCGGGCTTTTTTACCGCATGGACTTATCGGAGCCGTTTGAATACGGAAAATTTTTGCGGCGAAGATTTAAAGCGGTGCTCGTACCGTATCTGCTATGGTCTGCACTGTATCTTTTGCACGATAATTTATTTTACGGTTACGCACTCTTGCCCGCGCCGGAATACGCGGCGGAAATTTTTTTATTCGGGCTGGCGAAATATCATTTATATTTTCTAGTGATTTTGATTTGGTTTTATCTTTTAATGCCGTTGTGGATTTTTTTAGTTCGCCACATGACGCCCGCAAAATTATTTTTGTTGCTCGCCGCGCAGATTTTATTTGATTATTGGTCAAGCTACAGCGTTTGGCTCTGGCAATTTGTAAACGCGCTCCCTGACGGTTCGTTTTTAAAAATGTGTTTACAGTGGCGGTTGAATTGGCTTGTTCTGCATTATGTCTTTGTATTCGTTTTAGGCGGCGTGCTAGCAGTTCATTCGCAAAAATTTTTCGCGTGGTGTGAAGGTCATAAAAAAATTATCAGCGCAACATTTTTAATCGCACTGATAACTTTGCTTGCTTATTATTATTTTCTACTCGATGTCCGAAAATTTTCACCGCTTGCGGCGGTCAACACAGCTCATCAATTATCGCCGCCCGGGATTTTTTACACAATCGCCGCGTCAATATTTTTGTTCACGCTGTTTCAATTCGGTAAATTGCCCGCGCCATTGAAAAATTTTTTAAGCGTGCTTGGAAAAAATTCTTACTTCGTGTATTTGGCGCACCCTTTGACGATAACTTATCTGTCACTGGGTTTGGGCAAGCTGGGACAGGTTATGACGGCTCCGAACGCGCTGATTTTTTACGCCGTGACCGTCACGCTGACTTTATCATTTAAGCTCCTGTATCAGAAATTTTTTCCAACATTCCGGCGATAAATTGCACGTGTGGAGCTACTGTATCCAAGTGTAAGCGTTCGTTCGGGCTGTGAATATTTTCGTTCGTCGTGCCGATTGAAATTACATCAAGCGCAGGATTTTTCTTGACAAAAAAACTAGTCTCCAATCCCGCGTGAATCGTCGTGACTGCAGGGGCATAACCGTTTTGCGCCGTGAAAACTTCTTCGGCGAGTTTTAAAAGTTTGCTGTTTGGATTGAAATTCCAAGCAGGCGACGGTTCAGAAAAATTGCTCTCGAATGCACAAAGCTGAGCCGCCTGCTTAAAGCCGACCATAAATTCTTCGACTAGTTCATCTGCATTGCCACGCGGCAAAACTTTTAGTTCGACAATATCGTCGTTCATGCGCACCGTTGCGAGATTCGC
>CAJONF010000061.1 GCA_905236665.1 uncultured Selenomonadaceae bacterium
GAAGAAAAAATTCCCGTCACTCTGTCAATTTCACTTCACGCGCCGAATAATAATTTGCGCTCTGAAATTATGCCGATAAATTCTGCGTTCGGCATTGATGAAGTTTTGAAAGCCGGTGAAGATTATGCCGCTGAAACCGGCAGACGTGTCACGTTTGAATATATTTTGCTCGGCGGCGTCAATGATACTGAAGAACACGCTCGACGCCTCGCGAAAATTTTAAGCGGGCAACTCGCCAACGTGAATTTGATTCCATTTAATCCAGTTGTCGAAAGAACTTTCAGCTCGCCGACGAATCACGCCGTTAAAAAATTTTTCCACTTTCTGAACACGCACGGAATAACCGCAACCGTCCGAAAAGAAATGGGCGCAGATGTCAATGCGGCTTGTGGTCAACTTAGAGCAATGCGCAATGCATGATTTACCACGTCAGGAAAGTGTAGATGCTAAAAACTGTCAGCAAAATTATTTCGCCGATTAAAACCGGTTTCAGCGTGCCAAGTAAATCCGCTTTAAAATAATCAATCGTCACGATTAAGCAAACGTGCGTTGGAGTGAGCATTTGTCCTGCCACTCCAAACGCCATTGCTACGCCCGCCAAATTTAAATCGCCCGTGCCCATTGCCGCGACGATTGGCATGACAATCGCAACGTGACCTTGACTCATGCCCGTTAAAATTCCGATTATCAACGATACGCAAGCAATTATCATGGGGATTGGCAGCGGCGACGCTTGGAACGCCATAACAATTTCGTTTAAAACTTCCGTGACACTTAGGACTTGAATAAAGTATAGAATACAGCAGATGTTGAGCGACATTTTCCAATCAAACGCGCCGCAAAAAATTTCTTTCACACCGACGCGCCGACCAGCCGCCGCTAATACAAAAACCCACGCCGTTACGACAATTCCCGTTGAGATTGACGCGTTCAGCCCGAAAAATACGACGACAATAAACACCGCCGCCACCGGTAACAACGCCAGGAATAATCCGTTGCGTTCATGGCGAATTTCTGCCGCTGTCTCTAAAATTTTTTCTTCGTGCGAAATTTTTATCGGGCGAATTAAAATCAACCAGCCTACAGCGATTGCCAAAACCGTCACCCAGCAAAGATGACTGATGAATTCGCCAAATGTCACGCCCGCGATTGAACAAGCCATAATCATACCGGGGATTATCGGGCTTGAAAACTCGAATAGATGTCGGAACCAGAAATTTATCGCGGCTTTTTGTTCAGGGGAAAGTTTTATGTTCGCGCTTAACTCCTCGACAATCGGCGCAGAAAATCTCGCTCCTCCCACGCTCGGTAGCAATCCCAAAAACGCCGGCATTGCCGCCAATAAAATTTTTACGTCTGAACACATTCGCCGCAAAGCTTTAACCATGTCCGTTAGCGCACCGCTCAAACGCAATTCAATTTCTAAACACATGACAAAATATAGCGCAAAAATTATGTCGTATGTTCGCGCCAATGTGAATGTCTCGTAAAAGGCTTGCAACAGGGAAATTGGGCTGGCTGAACGCATGAGCCAGATAAAAATTCCGCTAGCCAACATACACACGCCGATTTGAATTTTGAATCGCAACAGCACGATTATTATCGCCAGTGCAATCGTCAACAACAAAAAAATATTCAAGTTAAAGACTTCCTCACAAAATTTTTTTACTCCGCCCTCCTCCCTCCTAACTATTTTAGTCTGTGCGCGCCGCTTTCATCGCCAATTTATTTTTGTACATTTCAGAATCTGCACGCTTGAAAACTTCGTCGGCAGTTTTATCTTTATCTGGCTCGTAAAAAGAAATGCCAACCGCCGCAGAAATTTTTTCCCACGGTTCAAGCAACTTGTTAGAATTTTTACGCGCCATTTCAGCTTGAAACTGCGTCACGAAATATTTGCACAGGGAAACTTTTTCGCCCTCAATCACCACAACGAATTCATCGCCGCCGATTCTGTAAACGTGCTCCTCGCCGAAAACTGAACAAATCAATTTGCCGGCGTTAATTAAGTACTCATTGCCGCGTTCATGCCCGTAAGTATCGTTGACGCGTTTAAGATAATTTACATCGACCATAGCTATACAAAATTCCGCGCCATTTGCGGAAATTTTTTTATCAAGCGCAGAAATTTTCTCGTCATAAGCCGCTTTATTCTTTAAACCGGTCAACGAATCTTTATGAGCCAGCTCGTCCATCTCGGCGACTTGTCTTTTCGCTCGCCGCAACTTTTCAAAATTAGTTTGAGCATCTTGCGTAGTTTTTAACAGAGCAGAATATAAATTTTCAATCTCGTCGCCGGTGTGAATATCCAGCCGCTGAATTTGTTCGACGTTGTTGGCGCAATATTCCTTGCTGTCGTAAGCAAAATTGTTAGCGCAGTAAGCCATGCTGTTGACGGGCAGGACGATATTATTTTCCACGAACCGCAAACCGATAACGAACACGAATACAAAGCAACCCGAAAACAACGCCAGCACTTTTGAGGTAAAAGTTCTGCCATAATCAGAAATTAAATTCAAAGACATATCAACGGCAACATAGCAAATGCATTGCCCGTTGTGGTCGCGGACTGGTTTATAAATCGTCAGCAAGCGGTCGTTGCCGTCATCTGTAATTATCGGCGCAATTTCTTTTCCTGCAATTAAATCGTCACAGTATGAAAAATTTTTTTCGGAAGAAATTTTTTCCGTGTTGAAAATAATTTGGTTGCCCGCCGCAGAAATTTTTTCTACGCGCAAATTTTTAAGGTCACTGTTGCTATCCTTTATGTAGCGAAGTTTTTTCTCCACATCGTCATAACCCGCGGCAGTGCGTCCGAATTTTATATAATCTTCCACGCGTTCAGAATTTATTTCACTCGTGACAATGTGCGCCAGCCCGTCAGCAATTTTTATTTGAACGTTAGTAGCGGCTTGCTCAAAAATTCTGTAGCTGATTGAGGCAATAGACGCGGCGATAAAAAGTGAACTCAACGTCAAAATTAAAAGAATTCTCGTGCGCAATGATGAGGAGGGGCATTTGCGTTTATAAACGGCGCGTCTTATTTCTTTTGTCAACGGTGCTTGTCTTTGTCCCAACGTGCGGAAAATTTCTTTAATTTGCGCCGGCACGAATTTTATCACGACGAACATAATCAGCACGAGCAAACCTTTATCGACGAATTCGCGCAGGAATGTTTCAAAAAAATTCGTTTGAATTTCACTGAAAGCTTCCACGACGCCCGTGCAGTATAAAAATTTTTCTATTGATTCTGTGCAAACCGTTGTAAGCAGAGCCAATACGGGAATTGCCACCAGCGTTTTTGAAAAATTTTGGAAGATGCCGCGCCGTGCAAGAAATGTCGTGTAAAGCGCGACCAAAATACTAATCGAGCAATAATACATATCGGATTCTTCGACGAACGAATAAAAAAAATTTGTGGCGAACCCGACAATTACGCTGGGCACATAGCCGCTCATCATGGCGATAAAAATTGTTCCGCCGGTATCTAGAAAGAGCGGCAGATTAAAATTTTTCGCAACGAACGAGCCAATTAAATTTGTAATGAGAGCCGCCATGCAAATTAAAATCGGTGACGGCGCAAAATTTTTTCCTGTCATTGAAATTTTCCTTTGAATTAATAATAACCTTACATAAAAATTTTCGCTTTCATTAGAAGCTTTGGTTGATGATAACGGAATCCCCCGCCATTATGGGGAGTTTGTCAATGTCAAGATTTTAGTAGATATACAAAAGCAGGTCAAGAAAGGATTAAATGAAAGAAGAGAATTAATTTGATGGCGTTTCGTAAAATGTTTCCAACAAAAAAAGAACTGCCGTGCTTGACAGTTCTTTTAATTTTTTTTGAGATTATATTTTACTCAGTTTGTTGCGTGGGGCGTTGGGGCTGATTAAATTGTCCTTGAGGTCTTCCGAACGTCATCATGCCGCCGGGAGCAAAGCCGCCTAAGTTGTCTTCCTGTTCAACGTCGCTTGAAATATCCGCGCCGCTTATGTTGACGATTTCCTCAAAGTCGCTCGGTGCGCCAAAGTTTTTATTACCCCACATATTCGTATCGCCGAAATTGGGACACTCACCAAAAGTCGGCGGTTCTTGTCCGTCAAAAGTCGGGAGTCCATTTACTTTCTGCGCATTGAGATTTTCAGCCATTATGTATTTCTCCAAATTTTTGTTAACATACGTGTGAACTTCTACGAGCGCAGTTATACAAAGTGTTTTTTAAATGTTTGTTAGATTGTGAAAGATTTAATCAACACTTAATCTTATGCAAGGCTTAAGCTTAAAGTATGTTCCTATTTCCGCGTGAGAATTATTGAGGCAAAAACTTTTTCACCAAGCGCGTGAACTTTTTCTTCTTGCGAAAAAAATCCTGCATCGGGTGGAATTTGTTTTTGAATGAAATTATTTGCCGCGTCGATTGATTTAAGAGGCAGAGTTTTTCCACTTGCCAAACGCAAAAAAATTCCCGTCGCACCGCTAAGGTCGTCCGCTTCAAGAGTAGGGAAATTAACTGCATTTTTAACCGCGTCAAGAGCAGTTGAGCCTTCACCATAACCGAACGCCGCGTTTCCCCATTTAAACAGCGCGAGATTTGTATCGCCGTCAAGGAGCATATCCAAAAAAATTTTTACACCTTGACAAAAAACATCGTCAGCTACCTCGAAGAGTTCGTCTAAAGAAATTTGCGGCTGATTCAAGCGGAAGACTAAAAATTTTTCAGCGGGCACGACAAACAGTGTGTCGACATTGCGCAATTTTTCCAAAGTGTGAGTGGCATTCATCTTGCGCGGAATATTTTCGATAATTGCTGGGCGGCAGACGAATGCAACGGTCACGGCATTTAAATTTTTCGCGCAGGTCGTGATAAGCGGAACGGCTGCCCTTGCCGCATTGCCGGCCAATCCTGCTACGATGAAAATTACATTTGCGCCGTCAAGCCCGTCCGCCAGATTTTTATAAACGGTCGTCAAGTCGCGGTTTAGGAAAATATTTTTTTGAGCCTCGCTGGTTAGCAAAATATTTTCATCTTTACCTACAGCCAGAAACTCCACAGATTTATTTTTGCCAATGCCGGTCGCAATCATTTTACTAATCGCCCGCGCACCGCCGTCGCCCAGCCCGACGATTTTTATATTGAGGTCTTTCACCATTCCTAATTCCTCACTCCTAACTGCTTTTCAGTCGCTTTGCCAGATTTGGTCGGTTAAAATATCTATACAGGAAATGCGCCCGTTAATCATGAAAGAGCCGGTGTCCATGAGCGTAATTTTATTGTGCAGACGAATCGGATAATACCAATCGCGTTTGATAAAGGGCGTGGGCGTATGTCCGCAGATGACGTGAGCCGAGCCGTTATAGCCGTTATAAAATTTTTCGCGAATCCACAGCAAAGACTCTTCGTCCTGTTTTTCAAGCGGCGTATTCGGTTTCAAGCCCGCGTGCACGAAAATATATTCTTCGCCGTTAATAAACATTTGATGATATAGTGGGCGACTGTCGATAAATTCCAGCGCACGATGAAAAGCAGTCGGATCGCGTTGTCGCCATTGGTCAAATTCCGCCTTAGTTTTATCGCCGCCGTTTGGTAGCCAGATATAACCTTCCGTGCCGCCCAGCGCGTAATAATAAAGCATCATCTGTTCATGGTTGCCGCGCAGGGCGATGACATTATTTTTTTCGCTCATCTCCATTGCCCAGCGGAAACAGCGCATATTTTCTTCGCCGCGGTCAATGTAGTCGCCCAATAAAATCAAAAAATCCTTGCGCTCGTCGAATTCGATTTTATGAAAAAGTGACAGCAGGCGCGTAAATTTCCCGTGCATATCACCGATAACCAAAATCCGCCGATAATCCATTGTCTCGCCCCTTTCGTTTAATCTTAGCGTCTATCTTATACAATGCCTTGACTTTTTACAAGAATTTTTTTGCACACACCCTACACAAAAAATTTTTCTATGTTAAAATTAAGAACATTAAAATCTAAGGGGTGATTTGCCTATGATGTTGCATTTTTTTACAGCAAGGAATATTGAAGACTACAGGAAAAATTTTCGTTGGGCCGCTGACGTACAGGAACTTCTAAAAAAAACAAAAACCCGCACAAAAGACGATTTTGA
>CAJONF010000062.1 GCA_905236665.1 uncultured Selenomonadaceae bacterium
AATCCCAACGAACCCGAATTCAACATCACGGAGAAAAGCGGCAAAGTTAAATATGTCATCACGAACGTTGCGGAGGCGGCAAGCGTTCAGGCTATGGTCAAAGCCGCGCTCGATACCTTTGGGCAAATTGATATTCTCGTTAACAACGCCGGCATTAACATTCCTTGCTTGCTCGTCGACCCGAAAGATCCGCACGGCAAATACGAACTCAACGAAAAAATTTATGACAAAGTTACGGGCGTCAACATTAAGGGCGTCTACCTTGTCGCGCAAGCTGTCGGTCATGAAATGGTTAAGGCAGGCGGCGGCGTTATTATCAATATGAGCAGTGAATCGGGCTTGGAAGGCTCCGAAGGTCAAAGCATTTACGCGGCAACCAAAAACGCAGTCAACAGTTTCACGCGTAGCTGGGCAAAAGAACTTGGCAAATATAAAGTTCGCGTCGTCGGCATGGCTCCCGGTATCATGGAGGCGACCGGACTTAGAACTCTTGCTTACGAAGAGGCTTTAGCTTACACACGCGGAATCACCGTTGACGATTTGCGCAAAGGTTATAGCTCAACCAAAACCACGCCGCTTGGACGCAGTGGAAAACTTTCCGAAGTTGCAGACGCGGTTGTCTTCCTCGCCAGTGACAGAGCTTCTTACGTTGACGGCGTGACCGTGAACGTGGCGGGCGGCAAAACTCGCGGATAATTTCTCAACGTTCAATTCTTCCTTACCACAACCCCCCTAACTAAAAATCCCCCAGGTAAATTGCTTGGGGAATTTTTTTATCTGAATATCCGTGTTGAATTTCAAAACTACGCGAATTATAATCAGTGACAAAAAATTTTTTGGTGTGAAAAATATGATTGGTACAGAAAATTTTTACAAGAAAATCTTATGCGACATTTCCAGCGGCGTTATTTATCTTCAGAAAGGAAAAATTTTATACGCAAATCCTTCTGCATTAGAAATTTTAAACAAAAAAGAATCTGAACTCGTCGATAAACTTTTTGCTGAATCTTTTTTTGACTACAACGAAAATGACGACTTTAACCAAATGCTTTTAGAAGTTATTTACGATTCCACGCACAAACACGAAAAAATTGTTCAATATTTTAACGGAAAAGACTTTAAAAATCTGCATATACGCACATCATCTGTAAAATTTAATTCTGAACTGGTTGGAATAATAATTTTGCTTGATGACGTTACAGAATTGATGAAACTTCGCGGCATTGCTCTGGATTTGGAAAAGATCAAAGAAATTAATCAACAGCTGAGCACGTCCCGCGATTTTTATAAACAAAATGCTGAGACCGATAAACTCACCGGACTGTTAAACAAAATTACATTTGAAAATTTTTGTTCGGAATATCTGAAAAAAATTTCGGCGGCTGATATTTCTGCGTTATTCGTCATTGATCTCGACAATTTCAAAAAAGCTAACGATACGAAAGGTCACCAGTTCGGCGATTTAATTTTGAAAAATTTTTCCGAGCGACTTAAAGAAATTTTTACGGCTGAAGATTTGATTGGGCGGTTTGGAGGAGATGAATTTGTAATTTTGTTAAAAAATGTTTCTGGTGAAGAAGTTGTTGTAAAAAAAGCGCGTGAGATTACAAAAATGGCGCGTGATTTAAATTCCGATAAGGAGTTGGAATTGTCAGCTAGCGTAGGAATTGTTATCTTTAGCGGCGAAGAAAAAAATTATTCAAAAATATTTTCAGTAGCTGATAAATCTGTTTACATCGTGAAAAATCAAGGCAGAAACGGATTTAGCATCAATGAACAACAAAAAAATAGTTTGGAGTGAAAAATTTTGCTTGATGATAAAAAAGTTGCGTTTATAACCTGCGTGAACAGCGATTATTGGTACAGCGAGTGTCTTTTGTATCTTAAACATTTAAAAATTCCCGAAAGCATGACGGCAGAATTTATCGACATTCGCGACGCCGTGAGCATGACTTCGGGTTATAATCGCGCCATGAAAAATTCTAACGCCAAATATAAAATTTATCTGCACCAAGACACGTTTGTTGTAAATAAAAATCTCGTCGCTGATTTGCTGAAAATTTTTCACGACGAGACGATTGGTGCTGTTGGAATGATTGGTTGCGTGAATTTGCCGGCAACGGGCGTTTGGTGGGACGGAATGCGGACTTATGGTAGAGTTTTGCACGCGTGCGAGCCGGAAAGTGTGGTTGATTCGGAATGTGATGAGCCGGACGGCGATTATCAAGTTGTCGAGTCGGTGGACGGGCTTTTTTTGGCAACGCAATATGATTTGCCATGGCGCGAGGATTTATTTGACGGCTGGCATTTGTACGATACGTCACTTTGCAAGGAAATGAGCCGCGCAGGTTACAAAGTCGTTGTGCCGAATCAGTCAAAAGATTTTTGGTGCATACATTGCCCAAAAGAAAAACCGCTTGATCCGAAATATCGCCGCTACCAGAAAATTTTTCTGCGCGAATATGGCGCGGAACTTAATCCGGAAATTTAAGAATTAGCGTTGCGTTTGGCAGTTAAATATTCGTCCATAGCTTTAGCAACTTGTTTGGAATATTTTACGGCGAGCACGACATTTTTTGCACCGGCAACAACATCACCGCTGGCAAAAACTCCTTCGCGAGTGGTGCGTCCGTCATCATCAACGACAATTAAGCCGTTCTTATCAACTGTCAAATCGTGCGTGGTGTTTACGATTTTATCTTTTGGTCCTTGGCTTATGGCTATAATCGTGCTGTCGGCTGGCATAAGGACGGGTGTTTCTTCACGAATCAAATTTCCCTGCTCATCGTAAATTCTGGGCGTGAAGATCGGACCTTCCTCGGTGAATTCTGTGATTGCCATACCCTGTTGAAGTTCAATGCCGTCAACCGCCGCATAATCGAGTTCGCGTTGACTGGCGGCAATTCTCTGGCGGCGAGCGTAAAGCGTAACGTGACGACTGCCCTGACGAATAACAGTTCTAGCCACGTCGATTGCACTATTGCCCGCGCCAATAATCGCCACGTGGTCGCCCAGGTCGTAAGCGTCGGGGTTTTGCAGATAGTCAATCGCGTAATGAACGTTGCCGAGAGATTCGCCTTTGACATGGGGTCTGCGCGGACGCCAAACGCCCGTTCCGATAAAAATTGCGTCGTAGCCGTCGTTAAAAAGATCGTCAAGGTGAAGTGCACCGCCAATCGCTGTGTTCGGGCGGAAGTGAATTCCCATTTCCCTAAGTTTTTTCTGATAACGATCAAGAATAGTTTTCGACAGACGAAAAGCCGGAATCCCATAACGCATCATGCCGCCGACCTTGTCCATGCGTTCAAAGATTGTAATTCTGTAGCCGAGCGCGGCAAGTTTTATGGCGATTGTAATTCCTGCAGGTCCCGAACCGATTATAGCCACACGCTGACCGGTATCGGGATTTTTTTCTATAATCGCCTTATCAAAATAAAAATCGGAGATGTAATTTTCGATGTTGGGAATTTGAACTGCTGCGCCTTCTTTGCGTTTACCTTGTATGCAGTTGCCTTCACATTGGTTTTCATGATCACAAACGAGCGAGCAGACAACGCTAAGCGGATTATTTTCAAAGAGCATACGACCTGCCTCTTCAGTCTGTCCTGCCAAGAAAAGACGAATCATTTCGGGAATATCGGTTTGAATAGGGCAACCTTTGATTCGGCACAGCGGCTTTTTGCATTGCAAACAGCGACGAGCTTCGTTAATGACGTGTGCAGCCATAAATTTTTCCCTCCTAAAATAAAATCGTTCACTCGCAGTTTAAATCAATTTAGCTTAAATGTCTACAAAGAAAAATTCAAGCGCGGACTTATCGGAACTTTAGCAAAAAAATTTTTTTCAGCGTCTATCCATAACTTAACAAATTTTATGTTATAATATTTGCCCGAAAGGGGGCGGCGCATTGCTGACGAAGTTTTTTGAGATAATCGGCGGTTTCATGATAAAACGCTTTGAAGAATTCGGCACAATAATTTTACTTTACGTCGACACGCTGAAACAATCTACACACAAGCCGCGAATCCGTCACATTATCGCGCAGATGTCACACCTGGGCGTTGATTCATTAACGATAGTTTCGTTGACGTTGCTTTTTACGGGCGTGGTGTTCACATTGCAAACAGCGCATGAATTTATACGATTCGGCGCACAATCCACTGTTGGCGGAGTAATTTCAATCGCAATCGGCAGGGAGCTGGGACCGGTTTTAGTCGGCGTAGTGTGTGCAGGTCGTGTAGGCGCGGCGATAACAGCCGAAATCAGCACAATGAAAGTCACTGAGCAAATCGACGCACTAAAAGTCATGGCGGTTAGCCCCGTGAATTATTTAATTGTCCCGCGCATGATAGCCTGCATGATAGTCGTCCCGATTCTTACAGTTTTTGGCGATATTATCGGCGTGGCGGGCGGCTGGATTGTGGCGACGCAATATTCCGGCATCAGTTCCTATCTCTTTATAAATTCAATTAAAATGTTCGCGACGATTTACGATTTGACGGGCGGCATGATAAAAGCTATTTTCTTCGGCAATGTCATAGCGGTGCTTGGCTGTTATTACGGCTTAAACTGTCCCGACGGCGCGGAAGGCGTTGGCATAGCTACAACCAAAACCGTCGTCACGTCCATTATCGTTATTTTCATTTTGAATGCGCTGTTGACATTTATAATTTATAGGTGACGTATGATTAGGATTGTCAATGTTACGAAAAAATTCGGGCAAAAAGTTGCGCTGAAAAATATAAATCTTGAAATTGCTGACGGCGAAACGCTGGCGATAATCGGTGGCTCCGGTTCCGGCAAATCGACACTTCTGCGCTTGATGATTGGCTTGATTCAACCGACGAGCGGCGAAATTTGGATTGGCGACGATGAAATTTCCCGCATGAGTGAAAAAGAAATTATGCGTGTGCGCTTGCGCATGGGTATGGTCTTTCAATATTCCGCGCTGTTCGATTCAATGACGGTCGGTGATAACGTTGCCTTCGGACTTGTCGAACATACAAATTTTGACAAAGAAAAAATTCAAGCTATCGTCAAGGAAAAACTTCATCAGGTCGGTTTAGACGGCGTGGAAAATCGTATGCCCAATGAACTTTCCGGTGGCATGAAGAAAAGAGTTTCTTTGGCGCGAGCTATTGCCTTTGGTCCGGAAATTATTTTTTATGATGAGCCTTCAAGCGGTCTTGATCCAATCACAACGAACAGAATTGACGAGCTGATTATAGAAACGCAACGCGCTCTAAACGTCACGAGCATTGTAGTTACTCATGACATGGTGAGCGCGTGCCGCATTGCAAATCGTATTGCCATGGTTTATAACGGCGAACTGATTGCCGTCGATACGGTAGAAAACTTTAAAAAAATTCAAGACCAGCGTGTCAGAGAATTTTTCCGGATTATAGATTAAGGCGGTGATTTCGTGAGAAATATTATTGACGCCGCAGTTACACTTGTTAAGCAAAATAATTTTAATTTAACCGACTTACAAGGCGGAAACAATCGTATGAACAGTCGTGGTGACGCCTTGGAATTTTACGTTAAAAATCTTTTTGCAGACACGTTCTATTGTTCCGAAGCCGAGCGTTTGACGGTTTGGAGCAAAATTTTCTCCTGGCTTGGCAACAGTGCCAATCCGCCTGATTTTATGCTAAGAGGCGGTGATGCTGTCGAAGTCAAAAAAATCGAATCGCCCGACGCTACCATAGCTTTAAACAGCAGTTATCCAAAACATACGCTCAAAAGTTCAAGCCCGCTAATAATTGTACAGATCCTCTCTGAATAACTTATTTGCGAATTCGCGGTATGTGGCACATCGATAATCCTTGCAATTTACATGATGCAAAACTCATTACATACGCTATTTGAGGTGATAATTTGAAGTTGATAAGTTTATTCAGCGGTTGCGGCGGGCTTGATTTAGGTTTTGAACGTGCAGGCTTTGAAATTCCCGTAGCAAATGAATTTGATTCTGCAATTTGGCAAACCTTCAAATTAAATCACCCGAAAACTAAACTTTTAACTCAAGATGTGCGAAATTTGTCTGTTGATCTTTTTCCTGATGACATTGACGGAATTATAGGCGGACCACCTTGTCAATCATGGTCGGAAGCCGGTGCACAGCGTGGAATTAAGGATTCTCGTAGCAAACTTTTCTTTGACTATATTAGAATTTTACGTGCTAAACAGCCGAAATTTTTTTTGGCTGAAAATGTCAGCGGTATGCTCTCAAATCGTCATTCAGAAGCTGTAAAGTTTATAATTGAATTATTCAAGCGTTGTGGCTACAATTTGACTATAAACCTTGTAAATGCTAAAAATTATAGCGTAGCTCAAGAGCGCAAAAGAGTTTTCTATATCGGCTTTCGACAAGACTTAAACATAAATTTTAAATTCCCTCAAGGCTCAACCGAATTAAATTCAAAGAAATTAACACTTCGCGATATTATTTGGGATTTACAATTTTCTGCAATTCCTTCAGCATTAGGCAACTTTCATAATGAACAAGCAGAAAATAATAATGAATTTTTTACGGGAACTTTTTCTACAATTTTTATGAGTCGCAATCGTGTAAAATCTTGGGACGAACATTTTAAATTTATTTACTCTAATGTTGATAATGCATATAAAATGATTGGCAATGCCGTACCCGTGTCACTTGCGTATGAAATCGCCATTGCCATAAAGAATCATTTAACTTAAAAATTTCAGGAGGCGAAACGATGTCAGTTGAAGCAAAAGTGGGAGCCTTCACGGTTGGCGGATTAATGCTTTTGGGCGGGGCAACGGCGGGATTGGGTAATTTCAATTTGAGCGGCGGCAACGATATGATTTTATATGCGGGCTTTAAACAGGTTGTCGGACTTCAGCAACAATCAGATGTTCGATTGAGCGGCGTTTTAGTCGGAAAAGTTACCCAAATTGCCAACGAGGGTACAGGCGTTACCGTAACCATGGCGATTGATCCCGATGTTAAAATCCCCAAGCAGTCAAAAGTTTCTATTGCGTCAAGCGGAGTCATGGGCGAAAAGTTTATAAATTTTCAACCAAAAGTCGATAATGGCGAATATCTGGAAAATGGCGCATATCTTTACGGTGCTGATGAAGCCGGTATGGATGCGATGTTTGACGGCATGACTAAAGTTATGGACGAGGTGGAAGTTCTTTTAAAATCTGTGCAGGCAATTATCGGCGACGAAACTTTTAAGCAATCTATTATCGATATGAGCGACAATATGCGTAAATCTTCCGAGAATGTAACCGATATGACAGGCACATTTAAAAAAATCGCTGTCGATAACGAAGCTGTCTTTAACGATATGATTCAGCAGATGAATAGCGCAGTTGCCGGCATGAATCGAACAATGGAAAATATCGAGCACATGACCGCCAATATCGATAAATTCGCCGGAGATCCGCAGACTGTCGAAGAGCTTAAAACTACGCTTGACAACATTGCCAAAACTTCAAGTTCTGTGGCGAGTATGGCGGACAACATGAACAAATTCGCCGGAGATCCAAAAGTTGCTGATGACTTAAAAGAAACGGTGAGCAATGTCCGAAATATCACCGAGCGCGCCGATAAACTTTTGGGCAAGGTGCAAGGTTCAGCGGATAAAGTTTCAAAGATTGACGTTACGCCCTCAGTTGATATACTATACAGCGGCAAGAAACACGACTGGAATGCAAATTTTAATCTGGACGTGACGAGCGGCGATGCGTCTTTAATTGTTGGCGCGGAAGATATTGGCGACAATACGAAATGGGATTTGCAGGGCGGAAAAAAATTCGGCACGGATTTTGGCGCACGAGCTGGAGTTATCGCGGGCAAGCCGGGCATTGGTTTAGATGCTTACGCCGGAAAAGATTTTAAACTTTCTGCCGAAGCTTACGATTTAAATCGGGGCAGGGTTCGCCTGAAGTCGCAATTCAAAATTGCCGATTCTACCTATCTTTTGGGCGAGTGGCACAACATTAACAAAAAAGAAGATCGCGCCGTTTACTTCGGGCTCAAACAAGAATTTTAAATAGTTAGGATTTAGGAGTTAGGAATGAAAAGATTTTTGCTTTATGCTTTTCTACCGTTGATAATAATTTTTTTGGCGGGCTGTGCAAACGATGAGCCACCTGTTGATGTAAAGACGGAAAAAATTTCTGCTCTTGACGAATCTACAATTATATCGCACGACGGAAAAATTTCTCTTAGCGACGAACAAACAATTTTGTCAAAAATTTCCGGCAAAGTCGTAGCGACATACTGCGCGGGTGGGCAAGACGTTACAGAAAATCAACCGCTGTTCAAAATCGGTACACATGAAAAAGAAACAGAACTTCTTCAAGCAAAAACGGATCTTGGCGAAAATATGACAGCATTGGCGCGGGAAATTTCCGAACTCAATCAAGCTGAACAGCTCTTGAAAAAAAATTCTGCCACCGCGCAGGAAGTCTCCGAAAAGAATTTTAAAGTTCAAGAGCGGCAAGCTAAGCTAGCTGAACAGCAAGCACTGGTTAAAAAGCTGGAAGAGGAGACGGCGGCGGGCATTATCATTTCCCCGATAACCGGTCAAATCGGCGTCGACAGTGTAATAACCGGCGCGAACGTGACAGAAAATGAAACTGTGCTGGCTCATGTCGGCAAGATTAATCCCGCGGCTGTTCACTTTGAAATTTCGCCGGAAGAAAAAAATTTTTTAATGGCGGGTACTCTAAAAGTTTTGTTGAAGTTAAGCGACGGCACCACTTATCAGCATGAAGGAAAAATTAATTTCGTTGAGAATTCGACAGCCGCGGCAACCTTTGACAATCCCGAAAAAAAATTACCTTTGGGCGGGGCGGCTCACGTTGAAATTACAGGATTGAAAATGCCCGGTGCTTTGCTCGTCCCAGAAAAATCTGTTCAACTGCGCGGCGAAGAAAATTATGTCTTCGTCGTCGATTCAAATAAAACAGCCGCCTTGAAAAAAATTTCTCTCGGCGGCAAAATTGGCACTTATTATATCGTAAAAGACGGCTTGAGGGCGGGCGATTCGGTTGTTGTCGAAGGCTTGACCAATCTGCGCGACGGCACGCCGGTGAAATTTAGGGACTAGTAGGGATTAGTTTTCTAGTTCCTAGTTCCCAGTTCCTAATTCCTAACAAAGGAGTGATTGAGATGAGAATTTCCAATCGTATCAAAAAAGTTTTTCGCAGAAAGCTGGCGTCGGCACTCGCGGCAAGTATTATGGCTTTTTCAATCGGCGTAACTTCAGTCAGCGCGGCAGATGTTGTGAATATCACGCTGGACGAAACGATTCAACGCGCCTTTGAAAACAACCGCGTAATTAAAGAATCAATCGCCGAACGCGAAGCGGCTTATTGGAGTTTGAGCGAGGCACGCCGTCAAACAAATCCGCAAGTGTCGTGGAGTTTCAGCGGTGCACGGGTCGGCGGACTTTATTACCGTAACCAGAACATGAACCGCGCATTTTCAAATACCGGTGCAATTAATATGCCTATTTATCAGGGCGGACGTTTAAAGGAAGGTCGCCGCTCAGCTCGCTATGCTCTTAGTGCGGCAGATTTATCGCTGGAAAATACTATGCAATCCGTTCGTCTGCAATCTACCACGTATTATTTTAACGTCCTGCAGTACAGAAATTTAATTGAAGTTTATGAAGAGGAAGTTTTGACTTTGCAGGAGCATTTGCGCAACGTCAATGCACAATTCAGGGTCGGTACCGTGGCTAAAGTCGACGTGCTCGAATCCCAGGTTGAACTTGCAAACGCCATGCAAAACCTTGTAAACATTCAAAACAGTTACGATGTTGCAGTTGCTGAACTGAATAATTATATTGGCTTGCCCGCTGATACCGTCCTGCGCCCACAAGATACGCTTGCTTATAAAAGATATGATTTGAATTTAGGTGACTGCACTTCCTACGCGCTGGAAAATCGCGCCGATGCCGCCGTGGCTGATTACGCCGTTAAACGCGCCGAATCTGCTAAAAAAGCCGCAAAAGCCGGTTATCGTCCCACTGTCAACGCGGGCATTTCTAAAGAATTGGACACGGAAAATCTTTTCGGACATAAAACTAACGATCAATGGCGCGCAGGTATTTCTGCCTCATGGAATATTTTTGACGGTGGCATTACCGACGCGCAGGTTCATCAGGCAGACGCTGAACTTATCCGAGCACAAGAAGTAGCCGCTCAAACCCGCGAACAAATTCAGCTCGAAGTGCAATCATATTTTCTTCAACTGCACGCCGCTGAAAGAAATATCGCCACTACTCAAGCTTCAGTCGCTCTGGCTGAAGAAAATTATAAAATCGCGCAGGTTCGTTACGCCGCTGGTGTCGGTACAAACTTGGACGTTATGGACGCGTCCCGCAAATTGACTGAGGCTCGCTCAAATTATTTCACCGCGCTTTATAACTACAACACCGCTAAAGCTTCGCTTGATAGATACATGGGCGTGCCGGTTGAAATTGACGTTGTGCGCTATATCACTTCCGAAGGCGAAGGCAAAAATGCCGCGCAGTCCCGCGAAGATGCCGCTTTAACCGCCGACGCCGCAGAAGTTCCCGAAACTGCAGAAGTTGCACCGGTCGTCATGATTGATTTTGAAAATCCGTCACCGCTACCAAGTGAAACTGTCGAACGTGAAACTACTCCCCCAGGAGCTTTTCAATAATGCGCAATTAAATTAGGAGGAATCTTTTTATGAAAATTACAAAGGATATGAATATCGTCGAAGTCGTTCAGCGTTACCCCGATACCGCTATGGTTTTTATGTATGCGGGCATGGGTTGTTTTGGCTGTCATGCGGCACGCTTTGAAAATATCGAAGAAGGCGCAATGGTGCACGGCATTGATCCCGATAAACTGGTTGAGGCTCTGAACGAAGTCGCTCAAGCCAGCGACGAAGCCGAAGCGGAACTTGTCGGAGTTGCTAAATAGAAATTTAACTGTCTTCATATGGGCGGACGCGTAATGTCAAATCGCGTTCGTCACAAATTTTTTTACACGCAGAAATTTCTTCGGGCGGCGTCACGTGATCAACAACTGTTAACACGACGTTCGGAACAAAATTTTTCATGTGTTCAGCAAAAGTCAACATCGCCTCAAAAGATTTCAGCCCATAAGCGGCGCGGGTGATTTTAAAGTATTTTTCGGCAGTGGCGGCATTTAAACTGATTGACACCGTGTCCAAAATTTTTTCAAAGTCCGCCGCAATCTCCCGCCCGTGATAAAGTTCGCCCAAACCGTTCGTGTTAAGACGCGTCGGCATATTCGGGCGAATTTTTTTTACATAAGTCAACAGCTCCAAAAGCTCTGCAAGTCTAATCGTCGGCTCACCGAATCCGCAAAAGACAACCTCTTTTATAACGTGCCAAGGTGCCCTGTCCAATTCAGCTTTGACTTCGTTGACAGTAGGTTCAATTTCCAGCCATAAGCTAGAATCTTTAGCCATAGATTTTTTTTGTCGCAAGCAGAAAACGCAATCACAGTTGCATCGATTAGTTAAGTTCACGTATAAACCGCGGGGCGTCGCCGAATCAATCTTCAAACTTTCTGTCAATGGCAAATATTTTCCGCCCTTATGAGTCGCATAAATAATCATCAAATCTCCTCCGTTTTGATAAGGATAATTCATTTTATCATAAGTTTTCTGCTGAGCGGCAGGAATTTTTTTTTGCGCGGAAAATTTATATGCACCAAGAATTTTCGGGAGGGATTGAATTGGCATTTTATTATAAGGAACCATCACACACATTTGGCGAATATCTGCTCGTACCGGGCTATTCGTCAAAAGATTGCATCCCTGCAAATGTCGACTTGTCCACGCCGCTTGTAAAATTTAAGCGTGGCGAAAAATGTAATTTCTTAATTAACATTCCGATGACCTCGGCAATAATGCAGTCTGTTTCAAACGACACAATGGCAATCGCGCTGGCAAAAGAAGGCGGCGTCTCGTTTATTTTCGGTTCACAGCCAATAAAAGAACAGGCAGCAATGGTTGCCCGCGTGAAAAATTACAAATCGGGCTTCGTGTCCAGCGATTCAAATTTAAAACCGACGACGACTCTGCGCGAAATGTTAGCCTTGTTGAAGGAAACGGGACATTCGACAATGGCAGTGACTGACGACGGTAAACCCACCGGAAAACTTTTGGGCATTGTAACTAGCCGCGACTATCGAATAACGCGCATGACCGGCGATGAGCAAGTTCAAACTTTTATGACGCCATTTGACAAATTAATTTACGCCGACGCCGATACGACGACGCTCCCTATGGCAAATGATTTAATCTGGGAACATAAGCTGAATATGTTGCCGCTCGTTGATAAGAAACAGCGTCTACGTTACATGGTCTTCCGCAAAGATTATACCGATAATAAAACCAATCCACTTGAACTTATCGACAGGAAGAAACGCTACGTTGTCGGCGCGGGCATTAATACTCGTGATTATGCTGAACGCGTGCCCGCTCTTTTAAAAGCCGGCGCGGACGTTTTGTGTATTGACAGCTCGGAAGGTTTCAGCGAATGGCAGAAAATCACGCTGGAATATATTCATAAAAATTTTGGCGAAGATATCAAAGTCGGCGCGGGCAATGTCGTAGACGCGGAAGGCTTTAGATTTTTGGCGGACGCGGGCGCGGATTTTGTCAAGGTCGGTATTGGCGGCGGCTCAATCTGCATTACACGTGAAACCAAAGGCATTGGGCGCGGACAGGCTACGGCGGTTATCGACGTGTGCAAAGCCCGTGATGAATATTTTAAAGAGAAAGGAATTTATATCCCTGTGTGCTCGGACGGCGGCATTGTTCACGATTACCACATGACGCTTGCCTTGGCAATGGGCGCGGATTTTCTCATGCTCGGCAGATATTTTTCACGCTTTGACGAATCACCGACCGATAAAATCAGAATCAATGGCACTTATTACAAAGAGTATTGGGGCGAAGGTTCCAATCGTGCTCGCAACTGGCAACGTTATGATTTGGGCGGCGATAAAAAACTTTCGTTTGAGGAAGGCGTTGATTCTTATGTTCCCTACGCCGGCTCGCTGAAAGATAATATGAACAGCACGCTTGCAAAGATTCGTTCGACCATGTGCAACTGCGGCGCGTTGAATTTGGCTGAACTGCGCGAAAAAGCCAAAATAACTTTGGTCTCGGCAACAAGCATTGTCGAAGGCGGTAGCCACGATGTTATTTTGCGTGACAGAATCAGAGATTAAACATTACCATGACTGAATTTGACTTTGCAAAAAAAATTCACGACCTGGGCGGACGTGCTTACTTGGTAGGCGGCGCGGTTCGTGATAAATTCCGCGGCGTTCATGCTCACGATAGAGATTATTGCGTGGCGGGCGTCGAGGAAAAAATTTTTGCTGAAACTTTTCCAAACGCGGCGAAGTTCGGCAAGTCTTTTCCTGTCTATTCAGTTGAGATTGACGGAAATTTTTGCGAGGTAGCCTTTGCCCGCACAGAACGCAAGGTCGGCACGGGTTATCGCGGCTTTGAAGTTGTCTTCGCGCCAACGGTGACGATTGAGCAGGATTTATTTCGCCGCGATACCACGATTAACGCCATGGCGATTGAAATTTTGACGCAGGAGCTTGTTGATCCATTCGGTGGACGCGAGGACGTATTAAATAAAAAAATCCGCGCCGTCAGTGAACATTTCACCGACGATCCGGTTAGGGCATTGCGAGCGGCACGGCAGGCGGCGCAATTTAATTTTGAAATTTGCGCTGAAACTATCGAGGCAATGAGACTTTGTGGCACAGAACTTGCTAACGAACCTACAGAAAGAATTTTTGACGAACTAGAGACCGCGCTAAAAACCGACAAGCCGTCAATTTTTTTTAGAAATTTAGAACGGGCGAACTTGCTTGAAATAACTTTCCCCGAAATTTTTAATCTGCGCGGAAAAATTCAGCTGTCATGCTATCACCCTGAAGGCGACGCTTACGAACACACGCTACAAATCGTTGATGACGTTGCAAAAGTCAATTCAAAACCTATGGTTAGATTCGCCGCGCTAATGCACGACATAGGCAAAGGCAATACACCGCCGGAAATTTTGCCACATCATTATCTGCACGAAAAACGCGGGCTTGAAGTTTTAAAAAAAATGAATCAGCGCATGACTTTACCGACGGAATGGAAAAAATCTGCGGCGTTCGTTATTCGTGAACATATGCGCGCTCCACGGCTGGTTAAACCCGGAAAAATCGTTGACTTGCTGTTGAATTTGAACGGCTTAAAACTCGGCGTGAAAGATTTTTGCGACATTATCAATGCCGACAACCACGGCTTGCCTTTTTATTTGGAACACGCGCAGGAAATTATCGATGAACTGTTGAAAATCGGCGGAAAAGATGCGCCATCCGCTCTTGAGGGCTCGGATATTGGCAAATGGATACACTCTGCCAGAATTTATCGTTTTGTTGAACTGTATGCAAAGGAGATTTGAAAATGGAACCTGTTATTCTGCCGTATAAGGGCATGGAACCGAAAATTGCCCGCGATGTTTTTGTTGCACCCAGCGCATCTATTGTCGGTGATGTAAAAATCGGCGCGGGGTCTAGTATTTGGTTTGGCGTCACAGTTCGCGGCGACTTTCAGCCCGTGAGAATCGGTTCTTACACAAATATTCAAGATAATTGCACTGTTCATGTTATGGGCGACACGCCAACAGAAATTGGAAATTATGTAACCGTCGGGCACAATGCCATTATCCACTGCCGTTCAATCGGTGATGATTGTTTAATCGGTATGGGCTCAATAATTCTTGGCTATTCGGAAATCGGCAACAACTGCATTATCGGCGCGGGCACTGTTATTACGCAGTACAAAAAAATTCCCAACAACTCGCTAGTTTTTGGGAATCCTGCAAAAATTATGCGCGCCCTGCGTGAAGACGAAATCGTTGCACTTAGAGCTTCTGCTATGCATTATTACGAATGTGCTAAAGAATACGTAGTGCATTTAGGAATGAGTGCTTGGACCGAAGACTAAATCCTTAAAGCCCTTCGATAAACTCATTTAAAAATATGCTGAACTTCGACGCGCCCTGAGTGTTCAAATGGTCAACATCAGCAAAATCTCTGTCTGTTAAAAAGGGCAGATTAAATCCGTCAACAAAAACTGCTGACGGGTGTTTTTTTATTGCGCAGTTGACAATATAATAAAATTCGTCAAGCTTCTGTTTACTGAAATATTTAACGTAACCTTCGCTCATTGGCGGCAGAAAAATTATCGGTCGAATTTTATTTTTTTCACACAGCGTCAAATAATCGTCCAAAATTTTTATGTTTTCATCTCGCGTATTCTGAAAATATCTTTTGCTCCAAGTGTCTATATTTTTTCGCGAAATCAACCGTAAATAGGGCGTCATTACTCCCAAATTACCTTTGACCATGAAGGGATCATTTAAATCGAACGGCTCCAACGGAATTTTCGTCGACAAATATTTTTCACTGAAAATTTTTCTGTATTCTTTGTTCGGCACGTGAAAATTATGCAAATCTCCGAACGCGATTAAATGTTGCAGGAGTATAAATTGATTTCGCGGCGTATTCGACAGGTCGTAATGGAAAGAATAAGGTGCCAGCCCTATCAGCGCGTAATTTAACTTTAATCCCCCCCCCCGTTTGATAGAAATAGCGAACTTCGCCGTTTGAAAATTATAATACAAATCCTGGCTACCGCGCCCGAAATTAAAAAGTTTGCGCTTAAATTTCGTGATGTCCAAACATTTTTCAACGTAACTTATACCCGTGGCGAACATTTCAAATTCTGTGGCGTGCTCCTTAAAATATCTGAACGAACGCTCAAGCAAAAAATTATTCGTGAAAAGTAACGCGCAGAAATTTAAAATTTTTTCTTGTGGTGCGTCATAATCTTTGAGCGCATCTGATAAAGAAGTTTGCCACCAGCCGTTTTCTATGCAAAGAACGTAATCGTAATAAAAATTTTTAACACATTCTTTTAATTCGTAAAGCGGGTGAATTAAATCTGTCCTCAAGCCGGCGCGTTCAAAATTTTTTTTAGCAAGTTCAACCTCGTCTGTGACAATAGCGCAATATTCAAGTTCGGGATTTAGAATTGACAGATTCTGCAAAAGCTGATCAGTCCATGTGACGAGCAAGACACGCATTTTATCAATCTCCTTTTAGATGACGCCGATTTTTACAAGATAATTATAAATTCCGCTGTCTTTATTCGAGTCTGTGACTGCGGCGGCAAGTTTTTTCACAGCGGCGGGAGCGTTCGCCATAGCCACACTCTGCGGAATAAGTTCTAGCATTTCGGTATCGTTGTAATTATCTCCAAAAGCAATCGCCTCATCGAGCGTGAAGCCGTAATGTTTGAGCAAAACTTTAATTCCCGTTGCCTTAGAGACGCTCTTATCCATAATTTCTAAAAGATATGGCGCGGAACGAACTACATTTAGCGCAGGAAATTTTTTCCCAAGATTTTTTTCCATGTCAGCGCAAATTTCCGGTTCGCAGATAATCATAATTTTATTCGGGAAAATATTTTCACTCAAAAGTTCGTCGAAGTTCGCAAGCTCAGCTTTTGCACCGGTAATTTTCATTTCAAATTCGATCCGCTCATCAAATTTTTCTACGAACCAACGCCGCCCCGTGTAAAAATTTATCGTGATGTTTTGCCAGCCACGTTTCATTTCCGCCAAGATTTTTTTTGAATCTTCGGCGGGCATTTTTTTATCAAAAATAATTTCTTCGTGCTCAGTTAGAACTAGACCGCCGCCGTAGCTGATAACCGGCGTGTGCACCATGCCCAGCGCGTCTGTTATCGGATAAATCGCTTCGGGCATTCGCGCAGATACAAATACAAATTTCAAACCCTTAGCCACAACAGATTTTATCGCCGCGGCGTGCAATTCTGTCGGGGTTTTGTCATCTTTTAAAAACGTGCCGTCAATGTCGGATAAAATTATTTTTATCATCGTTCAA
>CAJONF010000063.1 GCA_905236665.1 uncultured Selenomonadaceae bacterium
AGGAAAGAAAACTCTAAAGGCTCGGTTATTCCAGTTAAAAATGACGTTAAAGCCGCCGAAAATAACATTCCGCCGATTATTTTTCGATTTTCAGGCTTTGAAGTCTTATAAATTGCAAAAGCCGCGCCGATTAGCCCGAACATCATCGTTATAAACCGTCCGGACATGAATCTTGATATGCCTTCGTAAAATTTTGTAATGGAAGGGTCGCCTAATTGAGCAAAAAATATTCTCTGAGTGCCTTCAATCAGTTGTCCGTTAACAATTTCCGTTCCACCGAGCGCAGTTGTCCAAAATGGTAAGTAAAAAATGTGATGAAGACCAAAAATCCCCAACATTCGCAATAAAAATCCATAAATTAGCGTGCCAATGTAGCCTGTGTCCTTAAAAAATTCTCCAAAGTTCAAAATTACCTCTTGGAAGCTCGGCCAAATAACATACATTGAAATTCCTAAGCAAATCGACGCAAATGAGCAAATTATCGGCACTAAACGCGAACCGCTGAAAAATCCAATGTACGGAGGCAATTCTGTCTTATAAAATTTCTTGTGAATCCAAAAAACCATAATTCCAATCAACATTCCGCCAAAAACTCCCGTTTCTAGCGTCTGAATTCCTAAACACATACCTTGTCCGACGCTATAAATGTCATTTTCTGCTAATTTCCCCGTAATTTTTAGCGCGGTGTGAATTGTTGAGTTCATTATTAAGATTGAAAGGATTGCAGATAAACCGACCGTGCCTTTGTCACGCGTGGACAGCCCAGTTGCCAATCCGACAGCAAATAATACCGGTAAATTCACAAAAACTATGTTTCCTGCCGCCTCCATGAGCATAAAAATAATTTGTAGCCACCGAATATCAAAAAATTTAAAGACAACGAGCGTATTTGCATTGGAAAGCGTGCCGCCTATGCCTAAAAGTAATCCTGCCGCCGGTAAAATCGCTATTGGTAGCATTAATGCCTTGCCAAACCTTTGAAGTTCGGCTAAAAAGGAAGAACCTTTAAGATTTGAAAGAATTTTCATCGATTTACTCCTTACGTTTGTTTGAAAATGTAATTTCAATGCGTCCAAGTTCAGAAAAATAATTTGAATCGTGCGTGATGATTATCAACGTGCGATTTTTTGTTGCCTCAATCAGATTTTCTATCAATTTTTCTGCACTTTTTTTATCTAAACCGGCTGTCGGCTCATCTAAAATTAAAATATCTGCATTTTTCGCCACGGCAAGCGCAATTTGCAAACGATTTCTTTCCCCTCCTGATAAATTTGCGCCGTCCTCGCCAATATTAGCGTCAATATTAAAATTATCAAGCCTAACAATCTTCAACGACGCTAAAATTTCTTCGCCAGTGATATTTTCATGCAAAATCTTGAAATTCTCGCGAATCGAACTAGAAAAAATGTAATTTGTAAATGTTGACGCCGCAATTTTGCCATTAACAGCAATTTTTCCGCTATCTGGTTCAAAAAGTTTCATCAAAAGATATAAAAGCGTCGTTTTCCCTGCGCCACTCTCACCAACTATCGCAATTTTCTCGCCGCGCTTAATGTTTAAATTAAAATCGTCAAAAATTTTCCCGCCGCCATAACTGAAACTCAAATTTTTAATCTCAATCGCTCTATCAGTTTGAAAAATCTGCGTTGAAGTAATTTTTTTGGTGTCTTGAAGTTCGATTGAGCGAATTTTTTTTAAAGTTCGTATTGCCGACGGTATTTGAGCAAAAATTTCCAACGTAGCCAAAAAAATTAGCGTCCAAACCGTTAAAGCGATTTTATCAGCTACCAACGCAACTTTCAACAATATAAAAAAAAATCCCGCCGCGTTCAAAATCTTAAAAGCCGTGTCGAAATTGATTTGCCGCGCAGTCAGCTTGAAATTTTCCTCTCCGAAACTTTTTGACGCCTGATTTAAAATTTTTATTGCAGGTTTTGTGCTGAAAATTTTTAATTCGTCACGTCCGTCGCTGAAATTTAAAATTTTTTCCCGATAATCCGAGTCGTCAGCAGTTTTTATATTAATCTGTGCGGCAAAAATTATATTTGTGATAAAAATCAGCGGCAAAATCGGTTCGCGCAGGAAATATGTGAGCAAAATCGTCACAGATGCGGCGGTTGATAGCGGCAACACCACTCGCGGCAAGAAATCTTTCAATAAATCGGCTGAAACTGTTAATTCGTGTAAAAATTCGCCTTCGCGAGTGCGTCCAGACCTCATCGGCAAGATTTTTGCGGCTCGAAGATATAATTTGCCGCGTAAATCGTCTAAAATCTTGAAAATAATCTTGTGCGAGATGAATCTATCGAAATATCTGAGCGCGGCGCGTGAAATTCCTGCTGTTCGAACCAAAGTTATGCCGATTGACAGCGTTGACAACGGCGGATGCAGTGCAGAGGTCGCGATTAGCCATGCTGAAGCCGCCATTAGTAAAATTTCACTCAATGCGGCGGACAAATTTGCTATAATCGCGGGCAAAAATCTTTTTGAAGTCATGAAATCACCTTCCGAGCCGAAAATTAGCCGCGCAGAGGAAAAATCCTGCCGAAATCGGTTTTTAAAGGCGTTTTTGATGTTCAAAGTGCCAATTCCAAAATATGAGAATTTATGTATACAAGATTTATGATTGACAGTCCGTTTTTTTTTTTTATAATGTTTTAGCCAATAAACTTGGTAAAAAAAATCTGTTCTGTGGAAAAATCTCGTCTTCACTACGTAAGCGGCGGGATTTTTTCGATTAAAAGTGTCTGGCACGTCAAACCTCACCAATAAAGAGCTTTCTCCGATTAAATTCGGAAATTTTTTTTAGAAGCTGGAAAATCATAGATAGCAAGAATAAAAAATCATTTATAATAAAAAGAGCCCTTCGGCGAGCGTCGGAGGGTTTTTTCGTTGCAAATTTTAAATTTAAATGTCATCAAGCGTAATTTTTCCTAATTTTCCTTCGCGAAAGTCAGATAAAACTAAACGTATAACTTTTTCTTCGTCGGTCACGCCGCCTTTACGAATACAACCGCGTTTCAATCCGATTTGATTTATTAAAACATTTCCTTTATTTGAAAGTGGTAAAGGCAATTTATAACGCTCAACAAGTCCAACGGGGAAATTTTCTGCTAAAAACTCTAAAAGTTTACAAGTTGTCAATTCTAAATCGTGAATTTCATCGCTAATTGCGTTTGTCCACGATAATTTTTGCGTAATTTCTGCGTTATCGAACTTTGGGAGCAAAATTCCGGGCATATCTAGTAAATCTAGTCCGTCAGCAATCTTAATCCATTGTTTAGCACGCGTAATTCCAGGTTTATTTTCTATTTTAGCATGATTTGCGCCGGCTAAACGATTAATTAACGAAGATTTACCGACATTTGGTATCCCAACAATCATAATTCGAGCGGCGCGGGGTTTTGCACCATGTTTTACGAGCTTATGCGTCTTCGATTCGGATAAAATTTTAGAAATATTGATTAGATTGTTAATTCCCTTGCCTCTAACGGCGTCAATGGCGACCGCTTGGAGTTTTTTTTCTTGAAAAAATTTAATCCAAGCGTCAGTTTTGTGTTTATCGGCGAGATCTGCCTTATTTAGAACAATAATTCGCGGTTTATCCCGAATAATTTCCTGCAACATGGGGTTTTGACTGCTGAAAGGGATTCTAGCGTCTAAAAGTTCGATAACGATGTCTACGAGCGGCAAATTTTCTTGAATAAGGCGTTGAGCGCGTTTCATATGCCCTGGAAACCACTGCAAAATATCTTTTTCCATAAAAAATCACCTTCCGAGCAAAAAAATTAGGCAAGGAATGAAATTTTCCTGCCTAAACTCAGTTCAAATGAAAAATTTTATGCTAATCAATCTGTACGAATAAAATCACTTAGCGAAAATTTTTTATTTGGTGCAGATTGGGCTGGCGTCACCAAATTTTCTTTGCGAATGGGCGTTTCAAGTTCGTCGAGCGGTTTAAATTCCAAACCGTCGGGGGTTTTCAAAATAATTTCGAGTTCGTCACCACTTTTCACAGGATCTGCGAAATCCACGGGCAATCCGTTGACTTTTATAACAAAACTCATGCGACTTTTTGCAGGTGGCGGCTTAAAATTGACTGCAAGGAGCGCGTCACTAACCATAACGAAATTTTTTTCTTCGCGTTCATAAATAATCTGCGCGCCGTCCTCAATAATCGTATTTTCGTTAGATATTCGCCCGTTTACGCTCAAAAGTGCGGTTATAGTCGTCGGAACGGAAAATTCTTTGCCATTGTAATAAATTTTTATGTTTGCTACGCGATTTTCATCCTTAATAATCTCGCCGACCTTAATTGCATCGTTGGGAACATATTCAATCGCATCGCCGGCATTTGGAATAGCGGAAATTTCTGCACGGTCGCCATTTAAAAAAATATCGGGCGTGCACGTAAAATGAGCCTTACTTCCGTTCAAAATATAATGAATTTTCTTTCCAGTGGGTGGAAAATTAGCTAAACGAAGAATTTCTCCTATAGTTCGTTTTGTTTTTGTGTTTAAAACGTCGCCGTCCTGCAAAATTCGAGTTGGGAGGCTAACTTCGTCATTTACGAGCAATTTTGGTGCGACGGAGAAAGGTTTTCCGTTCACAGTGACAGAAAAAGTTGGTTCAATAACAACAACGTCATCAATTTTAATTTTTGCGCTGATTCCGTCCTCGCCGGGCTGAATTTTTATATCGCAGTTGTTTTCCAGCGGCGTATCAAGGTTTGCGGGTTTATTGTTGACGAAAATTTTAGCAAAAGTGCCGAGCGTGCCTGGGAAAGATTTTTTTTCGCCGTTGATGTTAACTATTAAACCGAGACCGGGCTTGCCGTTAAACTTTTTGTAATCAATGCCCGCGCTTAAAATCGCGTCGCCAACGGTTAGATCGCGAAAATGGAAAAGATTTTGTTCTGCGCCATTAATTTTTACGTTAAAGAAGTGAAACGAATCTGTTGAGGCGACTTTTAGAATGCCGAGTGGAGTTGCGGCGTCAGGAGAGCGCAAAACTTGCGGGATATTTTTAATGCCTTCGACGTTATCGGGTTTTCGGACTGCCACACGGTCAAGCGGCAAATTTAGAGCTTCAGCGACGAGTTTATTTAAATTTGGTGAGAGTGCACCGCCGCCGACGAGCAAAAGAGCTTGCGGCGGATCATTTCCGTTGAGTTCAAGAATAGTTTTCGCAATAGCGTTGGCAATCATGCCGACGTGTTCATTAATTGGCAACAAAATTTCCTCCGCGGTTAAATCGTAGCTGCGACCGAGAATATCGCTGAAAGTTGCGCCTTCGCCATTGGTTGCTTTACGTTTAATTTCTTCCGCGACGTTAAAATCTAGTAAAAATCTTTGAGAAATTGCCTCCGTGACCTCATCGCCGGCAAGTGGAACCATACCATAGGCGATAACCGAACCATTTTTAGTAATTGCAACGTCAGACGTGCCTGCACCGATATCTACGAGCGCAATATTTAAATGGCGCATGGACGGCGGGACTAAAACATTAATCGCAGCGATTGGCTCCAAAGTCAATGCGCGAACGTCTAAACCGGAATAAGTCAGCGCGGTTTGCATTGAATCTACAACCTGCCGCGGCAAAAACGTAGCGATAACTTTTGTTTTAGCAATTTTTCCGCGTTGCCCGATTAAACTTTTCAGCTTAATTCCGTCAAGTTCGTAGTTAATAATGCTGAACCCGACGCAGTAATAAATTTTGGCGTCAATTTTTTTCTCATTGGTTAGTTGAGATTGTGCAAGCTGAACCGCGGCGAAATTCAAGGACGTTTGAACTTCATCGGTTATCACGCCGCTAACTTCGATAGTCGATTCAGCAGTCATTGTGTAGAGTGCACGCCCCGCCGCCGCGATAGCCGCGCTTTTGAGTTCGCCGACTTTGTTCGCCAGAAAATTTTTTACGCGGATTATCACTTCAGCGACTTGTGGCACGTCGTGAATTTGTCCATCGAGCATGGCGCGGCTAGTGTGTTCCATGCGGTGTGTTGCGATAATATTTAATTGCCCGTCGTCATCTTGTTCCGCAACAATACCTATAACCGAGCGCGTGCCGATATCAAGTGCGAAAATTTTTTCTTTGCCGTCGTCCTTGTAAGAAAATTTTTTTCGTGGATTTTTGGGCGCGTCACTTGAAAAATTTTTTTGACGCCCGCCACGTCTACGCGGCTTTTCTTCGGCGACCTGAGTTTCGTCGATAATTTTATCTGCCATAAAGTTTTCTCCTTGTCGATAAGGTTATTGCAATTATTCGCGAATTGACAGGCTAATTCCTTTAGCACTTATAAAAAATAAGGGACAAAGTAAACGATAAGATTAATCCTTTGTCCCCAATTCTGAAAAAAATTTTTTCGCAAGTATCATTTTTTAAAGTATGTTGCTAACCCTGCCAATGTTTTAACTCAAGTGGCAAAAACTATTTATGAATTAAAGGTTATTGCGCTTGTTTCGCGAATCAACATTTTTAGTAAATGGATTTTTTCTAACTCCTTGCGGAGGTGTTTATATGACG
>CAJONF010000064.1 GCA_905236665.1 uncultured Selenomonadaceae bacterium
AAGTTGTGATACCGTTTGCCACGCCCAGATAAACGAACAATTCGCCGGGGTTGATGTGCGGGAACATTCCGTTGAGCGTGTGACAGCTACCGGAAGCACTTGCATAATAGCTGGGCTTGTAAAATTCCGGTAAAAATTTGCCGAGAGAAAGCGTCATCGGGTTGCAGAAAAAGAACGTTCCGATAACTGGCAGGACGATATAGCGTGAAAGGGGATTGCCCGCGCAGACGCCCGCGAATTTTTCGATTCGATCGTTACCAATCATTTTAACTATTGCATTCATGGCAACCAGCAGGACAATCAGCGTCGGAATAATTCCGCTGACCCAGCCCGCTAAAGTTTCACCGCCGCGATTGAACAGCCCGATAAAGGCTTGGGCGAAAGATACCATTGTGTCCATAAAATTCCCTCCTAAAAAACTTTTCAATCTATGGATTAAGGTTGAAGACTGCGCGCTTAGCCTTCAACCGTTAATCTCAACCTGCCGCGAGACTTTCTTCCGTCTTCATTAACTTGTAGCTTTTGTATTCCTGTTGAGCGGAGATAACCGCCGCTGTTTGTTGCTTAGAAAGTTTCATGCTCTGGCAGAGATTTTCGCTGAGTTCAAAAAGCGTTAAGCCGTTAAAATGTTCAAACGGGCTAAACCCTGCAAAGACCGTGCGTCCTTCCATGATCTCGCCGCGCAGGATTCGGCATTCGTCGTCAATGATAAACAAGATTAAAACTCCCGCCGCGAAATATCCGCGAGCACGACCAATCGCCACGCGACCTTCTTGCCGCAATTCCTTTATGTGGTTGTTGAACTTTTTAAATTGACGAAAGCCCAAAACCGTCTGCGCTATCCAAACGAAGACAGCCAACGCTACAAAATATCCCAACATATCAATCACCTACTCATTAAGCATGATTCTAGCGGTTTGTTCATCGGTGATAAGGACGTTAATTGCTTGACCTTTGCACGCGCCCATAATCGCCGGAACTTTTTCGCGGGACGCCGCCATTCCGATTGAGTAATTCAAATTGCGGAGCGTATCGAGGTCGACGCCGATAATTCTATCAGAAAAATCTGTGCAAACTTCGCGCCCGTTTTTGTCGAAGAAGACCGAGCAAATTTCACCAACGGTTCCGGTTCTTGAAAGTGATTCGATAGCTTGCCGCCCGAATTCGCCCATCCAAACGAGATTCGACGATTTAACGGGGGCACCGATTCCAACTAACCCGATATCTAATTTTTTCCAAAAGGAGGAAATTTTTTCGTAGTTAGCGTCTTGAACAATAGCATTTCTGATTTCAGCCGTGCGCGTGATGACAGGAGCGTAAATATAATGGCAACGTCCGCCGAAAGCCCGCGCTAGTTCGTAGCAAAGCGTGTTGACGTGCAGTTCACTGTCGATATTTTCGGGACCGCCGTCGAGCGGAACAAAATCCGAATCAATCTGCGGAACTTTTGAGTTTTGCGCGTGGCGGGTGAGTTCGCGAATAGATGTGCCCCAAGCCAGCCCGATAATCTGTTTATTATCAACAATGCGGCGCAGAAGTTGAAGTCCTGCGCGACCCATAGCCTGTTTGACGGCGAGGAGGTCATAGCTACGCGGGACGATAAAGCATTCTTTAAGCCCAAAACGTTTTTCCATTGCCGATTCAATGTCTTCAAAATTTTCGTTAGCAACGGTTATGGTAACAATACCCTGGTCGAGAGCGCGTTTTAAATGTTTGCTGATAGTTGTGCGTTCGACGCCAAGTCTTTTTGCTATTTCGGTTTGTTTCATGTGTTCAAGATAATACATTGTGGAGACTTTGATTAAGATTCTGCGTTCAACTGGTGTCATTTGATTAATCCTCCTCTCAAAAGTGTTTCCGTCGTTTGTTGTGTCGATTGTAAAAGAAATTTTGTGGCACGGCAAGGAAAATGAGCACTTCAAGCCCGATTTTGGCTCAAAAAAATAAAAATCGCTGTTTGATTGTCACATTTGAGAAACTAACGGCGATTTTGCGTTTTGGTAGAATTGTCTGTCACACACACAGCACAGCAGGATATTATATCGGCGGCGCAGAAAATACCCCGCTAAAATTTAAAGTCGCGGGAGGTTTTGTTGTGAGAAAAATTTTGACGATTGATGTTGGCGGCACATTTACAAAGTACGCTGTCATGACGGGGACAAGAACTTTTAAAATCACTGTGCAGGGCAAAGCACCGACAATAAAAAAAAATCACGAAGAATTTATGAAAAGCCTTGCCGATATTTTTAACGCTCATGATGACGTGGAGGGCATTGGCGTTTCAATGACAGGGCTTATCGATACGGACAAGGGCATTTGCATTTCCAGCAATGCACTAAATTTCAGCAACGGTCATAAAATTACCGAGGAACTTCAAGCAATGTGCGGCGTGCCCGTCACGTTGGAAAACGACGCCAACTGCGCGGCTCTGGCTGAAATTAAATCCGGCTGTTTAACCGACGTGAAGGACGCATTTGTTTTGGTCTTTGGAACGGCGGTGGGCGGCGCGGTCGTTCGCAATCGGGAAATTTATCGCGGTGCTCATCATTGCGCGGGCGAAGTTTCTTTTACATTAAAGAGTATTGACGCTGAGGCTTCCGAAGAAAATTTTTATGCCAGCGAAATTAGCGCGCTTGCCTTTAAAGAAAATTGCGCTAAAGTTTTGGGTATGCCGCCCGAAGAAATTACCGGCGAAATGATTTTTGATATGATTGATAAAAAAGATTCTGCAATGATTGACGCTCTCCAAAAATTTGCGCATATTGTGGCGGTGAAAATTTTTAATCTGCAGGTGCTTTTCGATCCTGAACGATTCGCGCTTGGCGGCGGTATCAGCGAGCAACAAAGTTTTATCGATGCCGTGCAGGACAAGTTAAATGAGCTGTGCAAAAATGCTCCGGATTATCTGCCGCGCCCTGAAGTTATTGCCTGTAAATATCACAACGACGCAAATTTATTCGGAGCTTTGTATAGATATTTAAAGAAGTAAAGGAGTATCACCCTTGATAAAATTAATCGGCATAGAAAAAGTTTACGATAGCCCTTCCGGAAAAGTTCACGCGCTTAAAGGTATCGAATTAGAAATTGCACGCGGTGAAATTTACGGAATAATTGGATTGAGCGGCGCGGGAAAGTCTACGCTCGTTCGGTGTATAAATATGTTGGAGCGACCGACGGCGGGTAAAGTCATCGTTGACGGGCAAGACATGACAACTTTAACAGAAAGCGAATTGCGGCAAGCTCGTAAGTCAATCGGAATGATTTTCCAACACTTCAACCTTTTAAGCTCGGCGACGGTTTACGATAACATTGCCTTCCCACTAAAACTTTCTGGCACCGGCGCGGCTGATATTGAAAAAAAAGTTCGCCCGCTACTTGAACTCGTTGGACTTAGCGACAAAGCTAATCAATATCCTTCGCAACTTTCTGGTGGACAAAAACAGCGTGTCGGAATTGCGCGGGCACTGGCGAACGATCCAAAAATTTTGCTGTGCGACGAAGCGACTTCCGCCCTTGACCCGCAAACAACAAAATCTATCCTCGCGCTGATTAAAGACATCAACAAAAAACTTTCGCTGACTGTCGTCGTCATTACTCACGAAATGCAGGTTATCAAAGACATTTGCGACAAAGTGGCGGTGATAAGCAACGGCGTTATTGCTGAGCGCGGCTCCGTGTTGGACGTTTTCACCAATCCTAAACACGATATAACCAAGGAATTTATCAGCGTGTTGTTGTCGAACGATTTGCCCGCCGCATTCCGTGGCAATGAAATTTCTCAAGACAGGACGCCGGATTCTTATTTGCTATTGCGGCTGATTTTTTTAGGAGACAGAGCTGATGATCCTGTTCTTGCAAAAATGATTCGGGCTTGTAAGGGTGTGGAATGTACAATGCTTTTCGGCAACCTAGATGAAATTCACGGCGTGCCATTTGGGCGATTTATTGTCGGTTTAAGTGGCGAGGACGCGGCGATTAATAATGCGCTAAATTTTCTCGGTGGCGAAGAGGTGCGAGTGGAGGTGATTGGCTATGTTCGCAGAAGTTCTACCGCTACTGAGTAAAGCTCTGGGCGAAACAGTTTATATGGTCGTCGTGAGCATGGTTATCGCGTCGGCAATCGGTGTGCCGCTGGGAGTTTTACTTCACACCACGGCAAAGGGACAAATCCTGGAAAATATTTTTATCAATCAAACAGTCGGCTCGTTTGTCAATGCAATTCGTTCAATCCCGTTTATAATTTTAATGGTGGCGATTATTCCGTTGACAAGATTTTTGGTCGGCAGTGCAATCGGTACCACGGCGGCAATAGTCCCGCTAGTTATCGCGTCGATACCGTTTATCGGGCGGCAGGTTGAAACATCATTAAAAGAAGTTCCCGCGGGTTTAGTGGAGGCGGCTCAATCCATGGGAGCGACGCCATTTCAAATAATCAGCAGAGTTCTTTTGCCCGAAGCAATGCCTGGTATCGTGTCACAGCTTACAACGGTAATAATTGCGCTGGTCGGTGAATCGGCAATGGCTGGCGCGATTGGCGGCGGCGGCTTAGGTGATTTAGCAATACGTTATGGCTATCAACGTTTCCGCCCCGAAGTTATGTTGGCAACCGTCGTCGTGCTTATTGTTTTGGTTCAGCTGGTGCAATTTATCGGCAACACGATAGCTAAGAGATTGGATAAACGCTGATAAAATTTGAAGGATAATGTTTTTTTTCGGCGAAAATTCCCCAGATAAAAATTTTCATCAAAAGAAAGCGAGGTATAAGAATGCGCAGAACTTTATTCACATCCGAATCCGTGACAGAAGGTCACCCCGACAAAGTTGCGGACAGAATTTCCGACAGCATTTTAGATGAGATTATAGAACGGGATCCGCTCGGTCGTGTGGCTTGTGAAACGCTCGTCACAACCGGTCAAGTCCACGTTGTCGGCGAAATTTCTACAACCTGCTACGTCGACATTCCTAAAATTATTCGCGGCGCGATTCGTGATATTGGCTACACAAACTCGGCTTATGGTTTCGACGCAGATACGGTTGGAGTTCTCGTCTCACTTGACGAACAAAGCCCCGACATTGCGCAGGGCGTCAATCAGTCAATCGAATCCCGCGAAGGTGATATGGCGATTGAAGACGCTATAGGCGCGGGCGATCAGGGAATGATGTTTGGTTACGCCACGAATGAAACTCCGGAATTTATGCCGTTGCCAATTTCTTTAGCGCACAAATTAGCCCGCCGCTTGGCTGAAGTTCGTAAAGTCACACACGAAGTTAATTACCTGCGCCCCGACGGCAAAACGCAAGTCACCATTGCTTATGAAGGTCGCAAACCCGTAGCTGTTGATACGGTTGTTATTTCCACGCAACATAATCCCGACTTGACGCTTGAACAAATTAAACGCGACATGATTGAATACGTCGTCAAACCTGTTGTTCCCGCTGAACTTTTGACGGCACAGACAAAATTTTTCGTCAATCCAACCGGCAAATTCGTTATCGGTGGTCCACAAGGTGACAGCGGCTTAACCGGCAGAAAAATTATCGTTGACACTTACGGCGGCTGGGCTAGACATGGTGGCGGAGCATTCAGCGGAAAAGATCCTACAAAAGTTGACAGGAGCGCGGCTTATGCTGCCCGCTACGTCGCTAAAAATATCGTGGCGGCCGGCTTAGCTGATGAATGTGAGATTCAGCTTGCCTACGCAATCGGCGTTGCCTATCCTGTAAGCGTTCGCGTAGACAGCCACGGCACCGCTAAAGTTGATGAGGCGTTGATTGAAAAACTCGTCAAAGAAAATTTCGACTTGCGCCCCGCCGGTATAATCAAAATGCTCGACTTGCGCCGCCCGATTTACAAGCAAACTTCGGCTTATGGTCATTTCGGCAGAACAGACGTTAACTTTACGTGGGAACGCACCGATAAAGCCGAAATCTTAAAAACAATTTTAAATGCTTAATGGAAGGGGATTTTTTTTACATGAAAAACAAAGTTAAAAAAGTTGCACTAGCTTATAGCGGCGGACTTGATACCTCGGTTATTATTCCGTGGCTTAAAGAGAATTATCAATGCGAAGTTATCGCGGTTTGCGCGGACGTTGGTCAGGGCGATGAATTGGACGTTGTTCACGATAAAGCTTTGAAATCCGGCGCGTCGAAAGTTTTTATCGCTGATCTCACCAAAGATTTTATCGAAAATTATATTTTCCCCACGCTTAAAGCCGGCGCAACTTACGAAGAAAAATATTTGCTCGGAACTTCTTTTGCTCGCCCGATTATCGCCAAAAAGCTCGTTGAAGTTGCACTAGCTGAAGGTTGCGACGCGGTTGCTCATGGTGCAACAGGCAAAGGTAATGATCAAGTTCGTTTTGAGTTGACGGTTAAAGCACTGGCTCCCGAACTGAAAATTATTGCTCCTTGGCGCGAATGGGAACTCGACAGCCGCGAAGCTGAAATCGAATACGCCAAAGCTCATGATATCCCCATTGCCACAGCAAATAAAACTTACAGCATGGATAGAAATATTTGGCACCTTTCACATGAAGGCTCCGACTTGGAAGATCCGTGGAATGCTCCGCAAAATAAAATGTTCCTTATCAGCAAAGCTCCCGAAGACGCTCCCGATCAGCCCGAAGAAATTTCCGTTGATTTTGAAAAAGGCGTGCCTGTTGCTGTAAATGGTGAAAAACTCGGCGCGGTTGAACTCGTAACCAAACTCAATGAAATTGGCGCACGTAATGGCGTCGGAATTGTGGACATCTGCGAAAATCGTTTGGTTGGCATGAAATCTCGCGGCGTTTATGAAAATCCTGCCGGCTCTATTCTTTACTACGCGCACCGCGAATTGGAATATCTCTGCCTTGACCGTGCTACATTCCATTTCAAACAGCACATCGCGGTTAAATATGGCGAATTGGTTTATGACGGTATGTGGTTTAGCCAGTTGCGCGAATCTCTTGCCGCGTTCGTTGACGCTACGCAGGAAACTGTCACCGGCACCGTTAAGTTAAAACTGTACAAAGGCAATATCATTTCCGCCGGCTCGAAGTCTCCTTACTCCCTCTACAGCAAAGAGTTTGTGACGTTTGAACATGACGACGTTTACAATCAAGCGGACGGCACTGGCTTTATCAATCTGTTTGGCTTGCCGCTTAAAGTTCGCGCCCTGGTAAATAAAAAATGAGCGAAAAACTTTGGGGCGGGCGTTTTGAAAAGTCAACCGACGAGATGATTAACGAGTTCCAGGCGTCGATAAATTTTGATAAGCGTATGTACCGTGAAGATATTCAAGGCTCCATGGCTCATGCGAAAATGCTTGCCGCTCAAAAAATTATTTCTGACGATGACGCCGAAAAAATCTGCGCGGGTCTTGAAAAAATTTTACAGCAGATTGACGCTGGCGAATTTAATTTTAGCGTTGAGCTGGAAGATATTCACATGAACATTGAAAAGGCTTTGACAGATTTAATCGGTGCGGCGGGTGGCAGATTGCATACAGCGCGTAGTCGCAATGATCAAGTTGCGCTGGATACTCATCTTTATATGCGCCGACAAGTTCGCGAAATTCAGCGATTGATTTTGGATTTGCAGACGGAGCTTGTCAAAGTTGCAGAAAAAAATTCCGACGTGATTTTCCCCGGATATACGCACCTGCAACGCGCTCAGCCGATTTTGTTTGCTCATCATCTGCTTGCGTATTTTTCCATGTTGCAAAGAGATTATGCACGCTTTGAAGGTGTTTACACCCGCGCAGATATAATGCCGCTGGGAGCAGGCGCGTTAGCTGGAACGACTTTTCCAATCGACAGAAATTTTGTCGCCCGTGAATTAAATTTCGGCGCGATTTATTCAAACAGTTTGGACGCGGTGAGTGACAGAGATTATTTGCTGGAATTTTTATCGGCGGCGTCAATTTTAATGGCGCACCTGTCACGATTCAGCGAGGAAATAATTTTGTGGTGCAGTCGCGAATTTTCTTTTATCGAATTGGACGACGCGCATTGTACTGGCTCTTCAATGATGCCGCAGAAAAAAAATCCTGACGTGCCGGAATTAGTTCGCGGGAAGGCGGGCAGAGTTTTCGGTCATTTAATGGCGTTGCTGACGACCGTTAAGGCTTTGCCGCTCGCTTACAAC
>CAJONF010000065.1 GCA_905236665.1 uncultured Selenomonadaceae bacterium
TAACAAATTCAAGTAAAAAGTGATATGAGGAAGGAGATATTTTGATGAGCGAAATAAAAAATCCCAGCGTGTTTGACGCGGGAAAACCTTTGCCCGAACAATTTAGCAAATATTTTATCGGGCAAGCATATTTAAATCCGCTGACAAAAACCGGCGGTCCGATTGCCAACGTAACATTTTCTCCGGGGTGCAGAAATAATTGGCACGTGCACCACAAAGGCGGACAAATTTTGCTCGTGACGGGCGGGCGCGGTTGGTATCAAGAGTGGGGAAAAGCTCCGCAAGCTCTCAAGCCTGGTGACGTGGTGAATATTGCGCCGGAAGTTAAACATTGGCACGGCGCGGCGGCTGATAGCTGGTTTTCTCATCTTGCCGTTGAAATTCCTGCAGAAAATTCTTCTAACGAATGGTTAGAACCCGTTGACGACGAACAATATTCCAATCTTCAAAAGTGATTTTATACAGCAGTAGAATTTTTTAATCCAGGTCAATTTGGCACTCAAACATACGATGCCACGGATTGGAAACGACAAAACTATTCCACTGCGGAAAATGCTCTGCGGCGAACTCGTGCATAAGAATATTTTCGCGCTTAAGGATTTCGGATTCATGTTCGCCGAAATTTAAATAAATTTGCAAGCCGTTGGGTCGTTTAGAAAGTTCATCAGCAATTTGCGTGCGGACGTTGGCTTGATAAACCCAGTCATCAAGATAGCGCGTGGCAAGGAGCCTGTCAATGGATTGACGGCTCATTTTTTTTGCCAAAATGCCAGTACTGATAGCAAAACCGGAAGTATTGGTGGCAGTATTAAAACCGCTGTAGCTTTGAAGTTTGAACAGCAACTTTTTATCGCGAAGTTGATTCATCAAAAAATTGTCGGAGCCGTTCGCATAAATAATATCAGCGACACCGACTGGCAAATTTTTATTAATGGCGTCTTCAATCTGCGCGGAAAAATTTTTAGCATTGCGTGTGAAATATTTTTCCTGTTTCTTAGTCAAAGTTATCGGCGGGAAGGAATTGTGAATCTCAAAAGTTTCTCCCTTCGGGTCGGAATTGACAAGCAGTAAAAAATCTGCGCGTTCGGGCTTGGAAACAAATACACCGCCCGCGATTAAAATTTCGTCGCGGATTGAATCGCCAATCTGTTCGTCGGAATAATGCGGAATTGTTTTTGCGCCGACACCGCGATTAAATTGCACGTTGATGAAAGGCAAAGTCCCCGACAAATCATTCACGGCGCGAGTTAAAAGCAATATGGCGAATTCATCAATGCCGGCGTGTGATTGCGCTTTAGTCTTGGGAATATTTTCCATGTATTTGTTTAGCTGAAGTTTTTCGCGGTGAGTTTGACTTAAGGGAGCATTATCATCGCGCCCGATTATAAAAAAGTTAATAATGCCGTCACTAGTGAAGTCCAAAAGTTTTTTTGTAGCTGAAAGATTTTTTACGCGGCGAGCAAACCAATCGTCTAAAATTTCGTCGGGAATATTTTTTTCAAGTTCAGCGAGATATTTTTTCTCTTTGCTGTTTAGTTTGGAACTCTCCTGCTTATCTAAAAGTCTGGTGAGCTGAAAAATTTGCCCGCCGTATTGCCCGTAATAATCAGGCTCTTCACGGTCGCCGGGTGTACCGAATTGCGGCGTGCGCATTAAAGAGCCGAACAGATATAAATTTAGGTTAGGATTTTTTTCGCGAAGAGTTTTAAAATTTTCCACGCGGGCAAAAAGTTCTTCGGCGGGAATTTGATGACTGCGCGAGGGAATCAATCCGCCATAAAGCAGAGAATCGGAGCCGACTACTGCGGCGTCACAGGAGGGCGCATTTTTATAAAACCAAGTCCAAAGTTCGTCGGGTTTCGTCAAAAGTTCGGTTGGCGGCGAAATTATTTCATAACCAAGCTGGCTGACGACATCGGCGGGTTGTTGAAAGGAAACGGGGCGGTCATCGTGCGGGATAAATAAAATTTTTTCAGCCGCGTTCGCCGAATTCGACAAAATCATCAGCGCGGCGAGCAACGCAAAAATTTTTCTCAACATAAAAGTCACCTCTAAAAATTTTTCAGCGTAATATTCTAGTTCCCAGTTCCCAGTTCCTAGTTCCTAAAAAAATATTTTGACAAGGCGGCAGGTAAAATCGCGCCTTGCATAGAAATTTATTGGGAATTTTTTGCGAAGGGAGATTGATAAAGTGGATGCAAAGCTCGTCAACCCGATAATTGATTCGTTTATGGAGCTTATGCCGCAAATGGGTTTTCCAAATCCTGAGCAACAGAAAGTTTCTATGCAGGATAAAGAAGTTATAAGCAATGGCGTAACGGTTGAGGTTAGTTTTATTCGGCAACTGCGCGGCACCGTGGTTTATAACATGACAGAGGACGCGGCAAAATATATTGCCTCGACAATGATGATGGGCGTCCCCGTCACGAAATTTGGCGAATTGGTGCAAAGTGCTATTCGCGAAATGGGAAATATGCTTGCCGCCCGCGCTGCCACCAATTTTACCGAACTTGGCTTTGAAGTTGACATAACCACGCCTAAGCTCACAATAAGCAAAGAGCACAGAATTAAAATCGCAGACGGACACTGTTTAAACGTTGAGATGAATTTGGGCGGGCGTCGTATGGATATTGCTTTTTATGTTGAACGAGCCTAAAAATTTCTGTAGATAAAAAATCCCGCTCACGTCAGCGGGATTTTTTTGTAAAAATTTTTCTTTCCTTCGCCGCCATAAACCTTTATAATGAATTTGTAATTTACAAAGTTAATTTCTCTAGTGACGAGGTACTTACGATGAAAAAAATTTTAATTGTTGATGATATGCTTGTCCCGCTGATGATGACGGAAAATATGCTTATGGGACAATACCAAACTTTCTGCGCGCAATCTGCTAAAGAGGCAATGGAAATTTATCGGAAGGAAAAGCCCGATATGATTCTTTCTGATTTCCGGATGCCGGGCATGACGGGTTATGATTTGCAAATCGCGTTGCAAAATGAATTCCATAAAAAAATTCCGTTCATGTTCATGACAGCTGACAAGAGCGACGAAGTAGAAAGCAAAGGTTTCGATAACGGCGCAATGGATTTTATCCGCAAACCCTTTAAACCCGAAGTCCTTTTGCGGCGTGTGGCAAATATTCTTCATACCGTGGACGAGATTCAAGACTTAAAGAAAACGTCGTCTACTGACAAACTCACCGGTCTTTTTAATAAAGGCTCGTCGGAAGAAGAACTTAAAAAAATCTGCAAAAAATCTGTTGGCGCATTGATGATGATCGACTTGGACAGCTTTAAACTTGTAAACGATATTCACGGGCACGCCATGGGCGATAAAATTTTAATTTCCTTTGCAGATGTTTTGCGAGCGGCTATGCGTTCCACAGATTTAATCGGACGTATGGGCGGTGATGAATTTGTTGCCTTTTGCCATGGCGTATTGGAAGAAAGTGCTGTGGCTTCCAAAACGCAATTCATCAACGAAAAAATTACTGAAGCCGCAAAAAAATTGATGGGCGAAGATATGAATATTCCGCTCGGCGCATCAATCGGTTGTGTACTTGTTCCGCAAGCTGGCACGGATTTTGTCGAACTGTACAAAAAAGCAGATAAGGCTCTTTATATCGTCAAGCAAAATGGCAAGCACGGTTATAACATTTTCAGCGAAGACGCGCCTGAAGAAAAAGTTGAGACCGTCGTGACGCTCGCGCAGATTGAAATGATTCTCGGTGAACGCAACAAAGAAAAGGGCGCATATGTCCTGCCATTTGAAAATTTCCGCGTCATTTACAGATTTTTAAAGAGGACTCGCGCCGGCTACGGTAAAACGATTTGTATTGTGCTGTTCGCGCTGAAACGCACGGGGGATGCTGACGAAAAAATTTCTCGTAAACAAGCCAGCGAACAACTTATTGAATGTATGCATAACACTTTGCGCCGCGGTGATGTCGTTTCTCAAAACGGTAGCAATCAAATTCTAGCTCTATTGACGAACACCGACGGTCATCACGAAGTTACACGGACAATCAGCCGCGTTGTTGAGAATTGGGGAAAATTGCCCGTGAGCAAAAGCTTTTACTTCACGCATGAATGGGAAGTCTTAGACACTTGAAAATCAATGCGTAATTAAACTATCCCTTACAGGAGTTAAAAATTGAATCGACAATTTTATGACAATGAGCGCGAAATTGATCTTGCCGAACAGAAAACTTTGCACAATCGCGAAAAAAAAGTTGTAGCCGCCCGCACAATGATTTTTATTGCGGCGGTAGCTAGTTTTGCTGTCGGCTGGGATACCAACACTCACTACGCTTACATTATCGCGGCAATCTTCGCGATGATTTTTATTCGGCTGATGAATTATCACGACCGGCTTAAACGCCGCAAAAGCTTTTTAAAAAGCCGAATGACTGTGCTAAATTCTTACCTTGCTAGAGCGCGTGGCACATGGCGAAAACGTTCAAACGACGGTAGCATTTATCTAAAAAATAATCGCCCGCAAGATGTCGACCTGCACATTTTCGGCGAAGGCTCGATTTTTCAATATATCTGCGCGGCGCGAACCAAACGCGGCAGAGATTTGCTTGCCGCCGCTTTTAATCCCGAACCGCCGGACTTTGACCGCATAAGAGCACGTCAACGCGCCGTTGCTGAACTTTTGCAACGCCCGCGCCTGTCGCTTGACCTTGAGGCTTATGCGCGGTTAATGCCAAACAATCACGACACCAGCGAATTAATCGTTAGCGTGGAAGAAGAATTGCCGCCGCTCGGAAAAATTTATTTCCTGCGTTTCATCACGCCGATAATTTTAATCGCGTCTTGCGTTTTGGCGTGGCACGGATTTATTAACGAATTTATTCCGGCGTTCGTCATGCTGTTCACGCTGGCAGTTGCTATAATCGCCATACCTGCCGTCAACGAATTGCTCGCGCCGCTAAAAATTATTTCAAAAGAGTTGCGACTTTATCAAGCGATATTTGAGCGGCTTGAATCGACGAACTTTGTTTCAAAAAGATTAAACGCCGTGCACGACCTTTTAACCGACGAAATATCCGCCGCGCAGAAATTAAAAGAGCTTGAACTTTTGGTGGACGCGGCAAACGCCAGACATAACCCGCTGTTCTTTATTTTGGGCAACGCGCTGTTCTTGGCAGATTTCTTTTTGGTTAAAGCTTTTATGAGTTGGCGCGCCGTTGCCGCGATTCACTTGCGCTTTTGGCTGGACGTTTTCGCTGAAGTGGAAGTTTTGATTTCTTTAGCGTCGATCGGTCAAACGCGGACGACTTATTGTTTCCCGACTTTTTATGAAGACAAGGAGCCACATTTAAAAGTTGAGGGATTAACCAGTTTGCTTGTTGCCGATGCTAAGGGTGTGCCAAACGACGTGGAATTAAACGCCAGCACTACGATTATCACCGGCGCGAATATGAGCGGTAAGACAACTTGGATTAGGACGCTTGCCGCCGCCGTGATTGTCGCTTATTCCGGCGCGCCCGTCTGTGCAAAAAGTTTTGCTGTGAGCCGCTTGGCTGTGATGACTTCTATTCGCGTCAACGACGATTTAAGCCAAGGCGTTTCCACTTTTTACGCAGAACTTTTGCGGATTAAATCAATGATTGAATATACAGAAAAAAATTTGCCAATGCTCGCCTGTATCGACGAAATTTTTAAGGGTACAAACGTTGATGACCGCGTTATTGGTGCAAAGGAAGCAATTCGCCGCTTGACAAATGAACATTCAATCACGCTTGTCACCACTCACGATTTCCAGCTTTGCGATATGGCTTCCGAAGACACGCACATTTCCAACGCGCACTTTGAAGAATATTATGAGGGCGACGAAATTAAATTCGATTTCAAATTGCGTAAGGGACGCACACATACCACCAACGCAAAATATCTCCTGCGCATGACGGGCATTATTCGCGATTAAAATTTTCTCCTAAGGAGTTTTTTTTTATGGACAGAAGAACATTTATAAAAGGGGCGATGGCTTTGACGGCGGCGGCTTGGACAAATCCGATGATAATAATCAGCGCGGCAGAAAATATTTCTTGGTGGCAGAAAAAGCCCGTCTATCAGATTTACCCGAAAAGTTTTTTAGATACGACCGGCTCCGGCACCGGCGATTTGCGCGGCGTAATTCAAAAGCTTGATTATATAAAAAGTTTGGACGCGGGCGCGATTTGGTTGACGCCGATTTACCCTTCGCCCATGGTCGACAACGGCTACGATATTTCCGACTACACAGGGATTAATCCGCTCTTCGGCACCATGGCAGATTTCGACGAACTGATTGCAGAGGCTAAAGCAAGAGATATTAAAATCGTCATGGATTTAGTTTTTAATCACACGTCTGATAAGCACCCGTGGTTTTTAGAATCAAAGTCCAGCCGCGATAATCCCAAAGCTGATTGGTACATTTGGCGCGATAAAAAAACTAATTGGCGCGGGATTTTCGGCGGTAGTGCGTGGCAATGGTGCGAGGAACGCCAGCAATATTATCTGCACACCTTCGCTACACAACAGCCCGATTTGAATTGGGAAAATCCCGACGTTCGCCGCGCCCTTTATGACGCCGCAAATTTCTGGCTCGATAAAGGCGTTGGCGGCTTCCGTATCGACGCGATTGTTTACATTAAAAAGCCTAAAGATTTTGTTGACGGCACGCCCGACGCTGACGGTACTTGCTCCGTACACAACATGACCGCCAACACGCCCGGCATTTTGGATTTCTTGCACGAATTCAAGCGCGAAGTTTTCGACGGTAAAAATATTTTCACGGTTGGCGAGGCAAACAGCGTTAAGCCCGAAGATTTAAAGTATTGGGTCGGCTCTCAAGGCGTTTTCAATATGCTCTTTGAATTCAGCCACGTCAATATTATGTTTCCCAATGGCGATGAAGTTTGGCACCACGCTAAACCGATTAGATTAACGAACTTGAAAAAAGCTTTAAGTGACAGCCAAGCCGCCACGCGTGACAGCTGGTATCCGATATATTTTGAAAATCATGACCGTTCGCGCTCGATTGAAACTTTTTTTCCGCATGGCACCGATAAAATTTTGGCGGCAAAGGCTTTGGCAATGATTTTGTTTACGCTACGTGGCACGCCGTTTATCTATCAGGGTGAAGAACTCGGCTTTGCTAACACAAAATTTAATTCGATTGACGATTACGACGACATCTCCTCACGCGGCGAATATAATTTGGCGCGGGCGGACGGTTTAAGTGACAAGGAGGCAATGCGTTTCGTGCAAAGATTCAGCCGCGATAATGCTAGAACTCCCATGCAATGGAACACGTCAGCAAATGCGGGCTTCACAGCCGGTAAACCTTGGCTCCCCGTTCACAAAGATTTTAAAATTTGCAATGCCGCCGTCGAAGATTTAGACAAAAATTCTGTGCTGAATTTTTATCGGCAGTTAAGCGCGTTCCGAAATTCCAGCGAAGTTTTAATCAGCGGCGAATATGCGGAACTTTATCACAACAACGAGGAACTTTTCATCTTCACGCGGACGCTCGGCAATAAAAAAATCTGCACAGCGATAAATTTCACCACGCGTAAAATTAATTTTCCTAACGATTTTAAATTCGGCAAAAAAATTTTCGGCAACTATCCTGACGAAAAAAATTATTTGCGCCCGACGGAGGCGGCGATTTATGAATTTTAAAGTAGCGGCGAGCGACTTCGACGGAACGATTTTTCGTGAACAAAAAATTTCTGCTGAAGATTTATCCGCGATAAAATCTTGGCGAGCGGCAGGCAATAAATTCGGTATTGTCACGGGGCGTTGTTATCCCATGCTCACGCCGCATTTAAACGATTTTAATTTGGAAATTGACTTCGCCATTTGCGACAACGGCGCGATAATCTTTGACGACGGAAAAATTATTTTTGAAACGGAAATCCCGCCAAAAGTTTTGTTTGAACTGGTAAACGAGCAATGCTTAAAAAAAAGTTTTCATTTCTTGCTGGAAGCGGCGGACGAAACTTTTTATTTTGGCGTGAAAGAAAATTCGTGGGTCGTCAGCGAAGGCGTGCGCTGGAAAAATTTTTTAACGCCCATTGACGCCGCGCAGATTGAAAATTTGCCGAAGAAAATTAATCAAATGGCGTTGGGTTTTGAAACGATTGAGGATACGAAATTTGCGGCGGAAACTTTAAATCTTAAGTTCGGCGAAAAAATTTTTGCGCAAAGAAATACCCGCAGCCTTGACATCGTGACGGCGGGCATAAATAAGGCGCAGGGCGTCGAAAATCTTTTGAGCGTGATGAATTGGCGCGGCGAAGTTTTCGTTATCGGTGATGAGTCGAACGATTTGCCGATGATAAAAAAATTCGGCGGCTACACTGTCAACACCGCTAAAGATTTTGTAAAACGCGAAGCTACGGCAATTTTTGATTCGGTCGGCGAAATGCTGAAAAAATTTTCTTGACAAAAATAAATAAAGCCGCTATAATCCCGCTTGTGTTAGTCAAACGACTAAGACGAGCGGAAGTAGCTCAGTGGTAGAGCACAACCTTGCCAAGGTTGGGGTCGCGAGTTCGA